>NZ_MLCT01000149.1:0-1773 GCF_001806145.1 Pseudomonas sp. BS-2016 | reverse complement strand
GCGCGGCATTGCCTATGCCCTGCTGACCGGCCAGACCCGGGATCGACGTACACCAGTGAAAGACTTCCAGAGCGGCAAGCTGCAAATCTTTTTGATCAGCCTGAAGGCCGGCGGCGTCGGCTTGAACCTGACCGAAGCCGACACGGTTATCCACTATGACCCCTGGTGGAACCCGGCCACGGAAAACCAGGCCACCGACCGTGCGTACCGCATCGGGCAGGAAAAGCCGGTGTTCGTGTACAAGATGATTGCCCGGGGCACAGTGGAGGAGAAAATCCAGCATTTGCAGAAGGAGAAGTCCGATCTGGCTGCGGGCGTGCTGGATGGGCGAACCACGGGGGATTGGCAGTTGGGCAATGACGAGATTGAAGCGTTGTTTGCGCCGTTGCCCAACAAGCAAGAGAAGCGCTGACTGTTAGGCCGCCTTCGCGAGCAAGCCAGCTCCCACACCTGAATGTATTCACAAATCAAAATGTGGGAGCTGGCTTGCCTGCGATGGCCGCGCTTCGGTTTTCAGTCGATCAACTGCGCATCACGCAACGCAATAAGCGCTGTCAGCCAACGCGGGTCCTGCTTATAGTCCGTCGAGGCAACCGCCTGCCCACGCATACGCGCAATCCGCGCCGATGGCGTGACCTTCATCCGCTGTGCTGCACTGAGCGCCAGCTCGGCCGCCGCACGGTCATTGCACACCAAGCCCATGTCACAACCGGCGGTCAGCGCCGCTTCGATACGACTGGCCGCATCGCCGACCACATGGGCCCCGGCCATGGACAGGTCATCGCTGAAGATCACCCCGTCGAACTGCAACTCACCGCGCAGGATGTCCTGCAACCAGCGACGCGAAAAACCAGCAGGCTGGGCATCGACCTGCGGGTAGATGACGTGCGCCGGCATCACGGCGGCCAATTGCTTGCTCAGGCGTGCGAAAGGCACCAGGTCGTTGGCGCGAATCTGTTCCAGGCTGCGCTCGTCATTGGGAATGGCGACGTGGGAATCGGCCTCGGCCCAACCATGGCCAGGGAAGTGCTTGCCGGTGGCGGCCATGCCGGCGCTGTTCATGCCACGGATAAATGCGCCCGCGAGCACGGCAGCGCGCTCGGGGTCGCCTTCGAAAGCACGGGTACCGACCACGGCGCTGCGTTGGTAGTCGAGGTCCAGCACGGGGGCAAAACTCAGGTCCAGGCCCACCGCCAGCACCTCGGTGGCCATGATCCAGCCGCACTGCTCAGCCAGGTATTCAGCGTTGGGGTTATCCGCCAGCGCACGCATGGCCGGCAGGCGCACGAAGCCTTGGCGCAGACGCTGTACGCGGCCGCCTTCCTGATCCACAGCCAGCAGCAGGTCCGGGCGCACTGCGCGAATGGCTGCGCTCAATTCGCGAACCTGACGCGGGTGCTCGATATTGCGCGCAAAAATGATCAGGCCGCCCACTTCCGGTTGGCGCAACAGATGACGATCCTCGGCCGTGAGCCAGGTACCGGCGACGTCGACCATCAAAGAACCTTTCAGGGCAGCAGTCATAAACCTTCCTTAAATAACGCACACAACCCGTGGTCCCTGCCAGGCAGGGCAAGGACGACGGGTTGTGAATAAATAGCTGAAATCGGCATGGCGGCTAGCTTAGCGGATGCAAGCGACCGCGCCCACCCGCAGCGATCAAACCTTGGCGGCGACCGGTACGGTTTTACTGCGCGGGCGCAACTGGGCGGTGGCCATGGCCGGGTCGGTGACGCCGGTTTCGGCGCGCATGCCAGCGGCAAGGAACGGCAC
>NZ_MLCT01000148.1:0-3303 GCF_001806145.1 Pseudomonas sp. BS-2016 | reverse complement strand
GTTTTTCGGTGCACCAGCGGCTTGGAACGCGCTATCAGACCCTTTATTAAAGGGTGTTTGAACGCTAAAAGCCTGCTGATCAGTTTTCAGCAGGCTTTTCAGCCCTTGTCGGGTGCTCGTTCTGATCTGCGTGCAACAACGCCGTGTAATCTTGCCCGCCGTAAAACACCCCCACTATTGATACCGTTTTGAAGTCAGGCTTCACCCTGAAAGCAATAATGGTGCTGCGACGATAGTGAGTGATGCGCAAGTCTTTCAGCAGGTCGTCACGGCGCATGCCACGCAAGGGAAACAGGGCAAGGCTTTCACAGTAGCTGACAAGATTGTCGATAAAACGCGCCGCTTCAGGAGGGGAGCCGACATCGCTGATGTAGTCTTCAAGGGCATCGAGTTGCGCCAAGACCTCGGGCGAAAAAACTACCGAGTAGCTCACGCTTCCCCTGTGCCTTTGCGCTGACGTCTGGCGGCCATATGTTCGCGGACCTGTTCTGGCGATAACCCAAGCTCAGGCTTCGCCTCAAGGGCGGTCGCTGCGGGGATGACTTCGGCTCTGAGCCAATCCTCCATGGCGCGATCACGCGCCAGCAACGCCCGCAGGCCGTCGCGAATCACTTCACTTTCGCTGGCATATTCGCCAGCAGCCACCTTGGCTTTGACCAGGGCCGCCATTTCTAGGGGCAGGGTGATGCTCATTTGCTGGGTTGAGCGCATGGGTGTATCCGCCTGGGGTGAGTGGGATTCAATCCTACTCGACCATTGGCGCGATGCAAGAAGCAACTGATCGATGCCGATGCCCGGCGCCTCGTCGTCTATCCAGAAGGGGTAGGTTTCCATGAGTTGCTACGTCTCCAGTTGTGTAGGTCAGGCCGAAAGTATTGACCCGTTTTGGCGATCGCGTTGCCGTAGGTGGCTGATAACCTGCTGATATGTATGACTTCATATGTGTAACAGGATGATCTCGGCAAACCATCTAGGCACACATGGCGTCCCACCGGCTCCCATACGATAATGCTCGCCACCTCGACCACCTTTGGCCTGCCTCCCGTGATCATCAACTTCGACCTCAACGACCTCCAAGCTTTCCGCGCCGTGGTGGACAAGGGCAGTTTTCGTGGCGCTGCCGAGGCCATCCGTATCTCGCAACCGGCCCTCAGTCGGCGTATCGAAAAGCTCGAATCCGCGCTGGATGTAAAGCTGTTCGAACGCACCACGCGACGGGTCAGCCTGACCATGGTCGGGCGTGCATTTTTACCCCAGGTCGAGCGCATGCTCGACGATCTCGACATCGCGCTGATGGGTATCAGCAACGTCGCCTCGACGCGCATGGGTAATGTCACCATCGCCTGCGTGCCGTCTACCGCGTACTACTTCATGCCCCACGTAATCTCCGAGTTCCACAAGCTGTATCCGAAGATTCGCCTGCGGGTGCTGGATGCCAGTGCCGGCGAGGTGTGCAATGCGGTGGCCAGCGGCGAGGCGGACTTTGGCGTGAGTTTCAGCGGTAGCCTGGCCGATGAGGTGGAATTCGAGTTGCTGCTGCAGGAGCGCTACGTGCTGGCCTGCCGGCGTGATCACCCTCTGGCTGGGCGTGACAGCGTGAGCTGGACCGAGGCCTATGAGCATGACTACATCGAGGTGGACAAGACGTCGGGCAACCGCTTCCTGCTCGACCAGGCCTTGCGTGGGGTGCGGGTGAAAAAGCCGAGTATCTGCGAGACGCACCATGTGACCACCATGATCGGGCTGGTGGAGGCGGGGCTGGGCGTAGCGATGGTGCCGTCGATTGCGATGCCGGCGCACACTCACCCGATTCTGGTCAGTGTGCCGCTGGTGGAGCCCCAGGTGCTGCGCAATGTGGGCTTGATCAAGCGCCGCGGGCGGACATTGCCACCGGCGGCGCTGGAGTTGGAGCGTTTGGTGCGGGAGATGCCGTTCCGGTCAGCGTGACACCGAGTCCAGGCCGGTGGATTGCACCTCCTGCTGGGCCTCGGGCGATGCCATGAACTGCAACAGTGCCTTGGCCTGCTCAGGGTGTTTGGCGTTCACTGGAATACCGGCGGCGAAACGGGTAACGGACTGCACGTCTTCCGGGATCTTGCCTACGAACGTCACGCCCTTGACTGGCAACAATTCCGCCACTTGTTGCAAGCCGACCTCGTAATCACCCTTGGCCACCTGTTCGCCCACCGGCACGCGTTGGATCATGGTGCCCTTGGCAGGCATGCCGAGCTTCTTGAACAATTCCTTCTCGACATAAACGCCGCTGGCGCTATCCGAATAGGCCACCGATTTGGCTTGGCTCAACACAGCCTTGAGCTCGGAATCGGTATTGATCGAAGGTTTGGCCGCACCTTCCTTCACCACCAGGCCGATCCGCGAGTCCGCCAGCTCCACGCGGGACGCGGGGTCGACTTTGCCTTGTTTGATCAACTCATCCAGGGCATAGCCGACCATGATCACCACATCGGCCTGTTCGCCACGGGCCAGGCGGTTGGGAATCGCTTCCGGCGCCTTGCCCATGGACGGGCCAAGGATGGTGTCGAGGGTGTCACCGCTTTGCTCGGCGTATTGCGGGCCGAGCAATTTATACGCGGCGGTGAAGCCGCCCGAGGTCATGACCTTGAGTTGTTCGGCCTGGGCTGATAGCGCCAGGGTGCCGAGGACGACAGCAGCGAGGGTCTTGAACAGCGGCTTCATTGCGCAGCCTCCTGCATGACTTGGCCGCGGGTATTGGCGCGGCGATACAACGCCAGGGTCGAACACAATGCACACAGCGCGGCGAAGATCATCCAATACGCAGGTGAAGCCTTGTCTTCGGTGATGTGAATGAACCAGGTGGAGATCGCTGGCGTGAAGCCACCGAACACTGCTGTCGCCAGGCTGTAGGCCAGGGAGAAACCCGCCACACGCACTTCCACCGGCATGATTTCAGTCAACGCCGGGATCATCGCGCCGTTATACATGCCATACAGGAACGAGAACCACAGCAGGGTTTCCAGCATGTGCGCAAAGCTTGGTGCGTTGACCACGTAGGACAATGCCGGATAAGCCGTAAGGACAGTCAGCACCGTCATGGCAATCAGCACGGGTTTACGGCCGAAGCGGTCGCTTAACGTGCCGCCGATCGGCAGCCAGAAAAAGTTCGAGATCGCGACCAGCAAGGTCACCAGCAAGGCGTCCGAGGTGCTCAGGTGCAACACGGTTTTACCGAAAGTCGGCGCGTACACGGTGATCAGGTAGAACGCGGTGGTGGTCATGGCCACCATCAGCATGCCGCCGATGACCACGGTCCAGTTCTTCACC
>NZ_MLCT01000147.1:0-1527 GCF_001806145.1 Pseudomonas sp. BS-2016 | reverse complement strand
CCTGCTGCTGCAATACGGCCTCGATCCAGCTCGCCTGGCTGAGGCCGGCGCACGCTTGTCGATCTCGCGTTACATGCGCCTGGGCCACGCGGCCATCCAACTGACCGGCAACGCCGGCCTGGGCCTGCGTATGGGCCAGCTCAGCCGCTTGAGCCAGGCTGGTCTTGCCGGCGTTACTGCCGCCCAAGCGCCCACCGTGCGCGAAGCGGCACGCACGCTCACACGCTTTGAAGCACTGTACGGCTCCAACTATCGCGGGCAATCAAGCTTTCATGAAGACGCCGAAGGCGCGTGGCTGAGGTTTTATTCCATCAGCCCCTACAACGCCTATAACCGCTTTGTGGTGGATTCGATCATCGCCGGCTGGCTGCAGCAATTGTCTGGCCTGGCCCAACAGCCGGTGCAGGCCCAGCGGATTGAAATCGAATTCGACGCGCCGGACTACCACGATCATTACAGGGTGCTGGGAGAGGGCGTGGTCCACTTCGGCGCCGAGGTCAATCAACTGCGCCTCAGCCAACCCACCCTGGCGCTGCGCAACCCGCAGCATTGCCCAAGCACCTGGCACCTGTTGCTACAGCTGTGTGAAAGGGAATTAGAGCAGTTGACCCGCACCCGCAGCCTGCGCGAGCGCATTACCCGGTTGCTCGGGCCGATGCTCAATGGCGGCCGGGAACCCGACCTGGAGGAAGTGGCGGCACGCTTGAAGCTGCCAACCTGGACATTGCGGCGCAAACTGGCCGAGGAAGGCACGCAGTTTCGCGCGATCCTCAATGACACCCGTCGCGACCTGGCCATGACCTACATTCGCGATACGGAACTGGCGTTCGGCGAGATCGCCTACTTGCTCGGTTTTGCTTCGGCCCAAGCCTTCCAAAGGGCCTTCAGACGCTGGAACAACCAGACCCCAGGGGAATTTCGCCGCAGTCAGCGCCACTCCGCCTGAAGTCGGTGTTACAGCTCGGTGGCATCGTCGGCAGGATCCAGTGGGTCTAGCTCGAATGCCTGATACTCCAGCAGCTCTTCCTGGTAATCGTCCATGGTGGACTCCTTTTCGTGTTGAAAGCGGTTGCAGATTAATGACCTGCGAACCCAGCCTAAAGTGCCGTCATGACGAAAAAATGTCGACGTCGTGACATTCCTGCTCTTCAGGATTAAACGTAGCGGCGATCACTGGATTTAACTCAACCGCAACCTCGATCAAAATGTGGGAGCGGGTTTGCTCGCGAAAGCGGTGTGTCATTGAACACACTTGGCGACTGTTACACCGTATTCGCGAGCAAGCCCGCTCCCACATCAGAACAGCATTGCGTTACTGCGCAGGCATCGGAAGCGGTGGAATCGCTTCCGTCGGCGCCGGCAAGGACGGATCAGTCGGCGCCGGTGCAACCGGAGCAGGCTCTGTCACCGGGGCAATCGGTGCAGCCTCAGGTGGTGGCGCAAGCGGCTCTGCAGCGGCAGGCGCTACAGGCACATCCTTCGGCGCTTCGACCTTCTCGGGTGCCGGAGCGGTCTTGGGCTCGGGCA
>NZ_MLCT01000146.1:0-1606 GCF_001806145.1 Pseudomonas sp. BS-2016 | reverse complement strand
AACAGGATTTGCTCCTGGTCGCCTTTCAGGTCTTCTGAGCTTCTTTCGGCGTCAACAGAAAGCTGCTCCAGAATCTTGCTGATGAGCTCGATATTGTCGGTGAGGTACATAGCTCCACCATTTCTTGTTACGATTTCCGTTCGATTTTTGCGTCAGCGACAAGTTCCCGGCGCACCTGTGCGCCGACGACTGTAGTAGCGGAGCAGATACAAGAAGCCCGGCGCTGGGCCGGGCTTGATTCAATCGGGATGTTGAATTGGAAGCTTTAGCTGAGTGCCAGAGCGGCGATGGTCAAGCACTTCCAAAACTTGGTGCTCGGCCTTCAGCTGATCGCCTACAAGGGTTTTAATTTCCTTTAGGCGAACCCTCAAGATATCTCCCTTGCCAAATCGCAGATCGCCACTCTCAATCATCGAAAGGAAACTTGGATCAACAATTGATGCGTAGAACGTGGACGCGCCATCGTGGAATCTCCATTTATTTTCGTCGCGAAAGGCGATGTTCACCAACTGAAGGCTGGCCACTCGCTCACTCTCATCAAGTCGCTCCTCTTCCTGCTCGGGAGCGATGAAGTTTTCGGCTTCCGTTTCTGATGCCGCTACGAAATCGCCCTCGGGCTCGCGAACGGCGAAGTAATCAACTCCGGGCCGCTGGAGCGGTTTGTGCACTACGTCTTGGAAAGCCTTGCGTAGCTTCCAATTTCGGAACAGCGCTAACACCTTTTCCTCGGTGTCGAAATGCTCCTGATCGCAGAAAACCCTGACAACACCATCGCTAAGGATTTCAACTTTTGTGATATCTCGATTGCGAACCCACTTGATGAGTTGAAAAACACCCCTCGTTGTTAGGCTCGTAAAGCCGAGCAGAGCGATCAGATTCGCCGCTGCGGTAACCGGGCTACCGGCAAAAAGATCCTGGGCTTGCTGAATCAGACTCTGCGTTACGCCAAGATCAATTCCAAAACTGCCAGTTTTAAAAGATCCTTTGACGCTGACGGAGAGCTTGGTTCGGCCATCGTTGAGCGTGGCGTTTGCCTCTTCGAAAAGCTCACCGAGAGCCAGAAGGGCGGGCGCAAGATCACGCACCTCCATCTCGTGCGATTGAAGTGCGGGCCCGTCATAAACGATTTGTAGCGATGCTTTGCTCATGTCTTCCATTGTTGCTTCCGTGCGTGATGCTGTCTATTTAAGACTATGGCTGCCCGTCCGAAAGCGAGAGGCTACAGCATCCCTCTGCGCCAAAATATGCGCCTATTCAGGCTTGCTTCGATTTATCTGCCCCGCCTTCACCTCATCCGCATAACCCGCCAGCTTTTCCTCGACCTCCTGAAAGCTGGCTGACATCAACAGAAGTTCCCTAGCCTCAGCCTCATGCCCTGCGACAGATAGGTTCACCGCTATCTTCATCAGATCGACGCCTGACCACTTGAGCAGCGCCGCAGCCTCTTTAAGGTCGCGCCGCAGCTGCTGGTTAGGCTTATTCACGGGCATGCCCGCCGGTTACTTATGAAAGTTCGCATCCATATATTCTAAAATTGTATTCGTGTTGAGCTCGCTGATCGGCAAGACAATGCTTTTTGCTGCATCGTAGTCAGACTTGTCAGCAA
>NZ_MLCT01000145.1:0-1357 GCF_001806145.1 Pseudomonas sp. BS-2016 | reverse complement strand
TCTTCAGGTTGTGGGTTCTAGCCCCACGAATCAGGATCTTGTCCAAGATGGCCTCGCACGGCGGGCGTAAATGATGCCGGAGTATACGGCTAAAGACTGGATGAATATACACTGTCAAAACGCCGCCTGCAGCCTTACATGAAAGCTGCGCGGCAAAGCGCCGCATATACCCTCTCAATCGATGGGACTGGTAGAATCGCCGCCGGTTCACACGAGGTTTTTCCATGCACGATCCCCACAGCGAACGCATGAGTAGCGGCGAGACCCGAGCGGCAAGCGGGCTGGCCCTGGTGTTCGCCTTCCGTATGCTGGGCATGTTTATGGTGTTGCCAGTGCTGGCCACCTATGGGATGGATCTCGCAGGTGCGACCCCCGCCTTGATCGGCCTGGCGATTGGTGCCTATGGCCTGACCCAGGCGATTTTCCAGATCCCGTTCGGGATTATTTCCGACCGCATTGGCCGTCGCCCGGTGATCTATCTCGGGCTGATCGTATTCGCCCTTGGCAGTGTGCTAGCGGCCCAATCCGATTCGATCTGGGGCGTGATCGCCGGCCGCATCCTGCAGGGCGCCGGTGCGATTTCCGCCGCCGTGATGGCGCTGCTGTCGGACCTGACCCGCGAACAACACCGCACCAAGGCCATGGCGATGATCGGCATGACCATCGGCCTGTCGTTTGCCGTGGCCATGGTGGTCGGGCCCTTGCTCACGCGCGCGTTCGGCTTGCATGGGCTGTTCCTGGCCACGGGCGGCATGGCGTTGTTTGGCATCCTGATCGTTGCCTTTATGGTGCCGCGCTCCACCGGTACCCTGCAGCATCGTGAATCGGGCGTCGCACGCAAGGCGTTGCTTCCCACGCTCAAGCACC
This sequence comes from Pseudomonas sp. BS-2016, assembly GCF_001806145.1. Classification (NCBI taxonomy): domain Bacteria; kingdom Pseudomonadati; phylum Pseudomonadota; class Gammaproteobacteria; order Pseudomonadales; family Pseudomonadaceae; genus Pseudomonas; species Pseudomonas sp. BS-2016. The sequence continues at coordinate 490 of NZ_MLCT01000145.1, read as the reverse complement.
CGGACTTGCTGCGCCTGGATTTAGGTATCTTCGTATTACACGCCATGCTGATGTGCAGCTTCGTCGCCTTGCCCCTGGCCCTGGTGGAAAAAGCCGGCCTGCCCAAGGAACAGCACTGGTGGGTCTACCTCACTGCGCTGTTGATTTCGTTCTTCGCCATGATCCCGTTCATCATCTATGGCGAGAAGAAACGCAAAATGAAACGAGTTTTACTCGGCGCCGTCGCGACATTGATGCTCACTGAACTATTCTTCTGGCAGTTCGGCGACAGCCTGCGAGCATTGGTGATCGGTACGGTGGTGTTTTTCACCGCCTTCAACCTGCTCGAAGCGTCGTTGCCGTCATTGATCAGTAAAGTTTCACCGGCAGGCGGCAAGGGCACGGCCATGGGGGTGTATTCCACCAGCCAGTTCCTGGGTTCCGCGTTGGGCGGCATCATGGGCGGCTGGATGTTCCAGCATGGCGGTTTGTCGGTTGTGTTCCTCGGATG
>NZ_MLCT01000144.1:0-3025 GCF_001806145.1 Pseudomonas sp. BS-2016 | reverse complement strand
GGAAATGGGCGAGCTGGAAGTAGTGGACTGGGCCAACTCCCGGGAAGACCTGGTGACTCTGGACTTCAACGCCCCGCTCAAGGAAATCCTCGCGCTGTTCCGTCGCCATAAATTCAGCCGTTACCCGGTGTATGACGCGGTGCGCAACGAGTTTGTCGGTTTGCTGCACATCAAGGATTTGCTCCTGGAACTGGCGGCCCTGGACCATATCCCCGAATCGTTCAACCTGGCCGAATTGACCCGCCCACTGGAACGCGTATCGCGGCATATGCCGTTGTCGCAACTGCTGGAGCAGTTCCGCAAAGGCGGCGCGCACTTCGCCCTGGTGGAAGAAGCCGACGGCAAGATCATCGGCTACTTGACCATGGAAGACGTGCTGGAAGTGCTGGTGGGCGATATCCAGGACGAACACCGCAAGGCCGAGCGCGGCATCCTCGCCTACCAGCCCGGCAAACTGCTGGTGCGTGGCGACACGCCGTTGTTCAAGGTGGAACGCCTGTTGGGCGTCGACCTGGACCACATCGAAGCCGAAACCCTGGCCGGCCTGATCTACGACACGCTCAAGCGCGTGCCGGAAGAAGAAGAAGTGCTGGAAGTTGAAGGCTTGCGGATCATCATCAAGAAGATGAAAGGGCCGAAGATCGTGTTGGCCAAGGTGCTGTTGCTGGACTGACTGTAGACCAGTCGCCCTCTGTAGGAGCGAGCTTGCTCGCGAAAAACTCACAGGCGCCGCGTTTATTCAGGAAGCACGCGTTATCGTTGACGTTCTTCGCGAGCAAGCTCGCTCCTACAGGGAGAAAGCGTCAGCTGGGAGACTCATCAGGCATTCGCTCCCTGCCTCTACCGCAGCACGGTGCATGGCCGTACGCGGCAACAAGCGCTTGAAATAAAAGTCGCAGGTCGCAAGCTTCGCCTGGGCAAACCCTTGGTCGTCCTGGCCGTGCGCCGCGATCGCCATACGCAACCACAGGTAGGCGAGGATGATGTAACCGCTGTACATCAGGTAATCCATGGCCGCCGCGCCCACTTCATCAGGGTTTTTCATCGCCGCCGTGCCGACCTTCAAGGTCAGTTCGCCCCATTGCTGGTTCAGTTCATTGAGTTGCGCCACATGGGCCTTGAGTTGCGCATGCTCGGCATTGGCCGCGCAGAACTTATGCACAATTTTGGTAAACCCACGCAGCAACTTGCCCTGGCTGCCCAGCACCTTGCGCCCGAGCAGGTCCAGGGCCTGGATGCCGTTGGTGCCTTCATAGATCGGCGCAATCCGTGCGTCACGGGCCAGTTGCTCCATGCCCCACTCGCGAATATAGCCATGACCACCGAATACCTGCATGCCGTGGTTGGTCACCTCCAGGCCGGTTTCGGTCATGAAGGCTTTACAGATCGGCGTGAGGAAGGCCAACAGGTCCTCGGCTTCCTGGCGTTGGCCAGCGTCGCTGCCAAGGTGCGCGGTATCGAGCAGTTGCGCGGTGAAATAGGTCAACGCGCGGTTGCCCTCGTTGAAAGCCTTCATGGTCAGCAGCATGCGGCGTACATCGGCGTGCACGATGATCGGGTCAGCGGCTTTCTCCGGGGCCTTGGCGCCGGTGAGCGAGCGCATCTGCAAGCGGTCGTTGGCGTACTTGATCGCGCCCTGGAAGCTCGCTTCACCGTTGCACAGGCCCTGCATTCCCGTGCCCAGGCGGGCGTGGTTCATCATGGTGAACATGCAGTTGAGGCCCTTGTTCGCCTCGCCAATCAAATAGCCTTTGGCGCCATCGAAGTTCAACACGCAGGTGGCAGAGGCCTTGATGCCCATCTTGTGTTCGATGGAGCCGCAGTGCACCGCATTGCGCTCGCCGGAGTCGGCATGGAACTTGGGCACGATAAACAACGAGATGCCCTTGGTACCCGCCGGCGCGTCCGGCAGCTTGGCCAGCACCAGGTGGATGATATTGGCGCTCATGTCGTGCTCGCCGGCCGAGATGAAGATCTTGCTGCCGGTGACCGCGTAACTGCCGTCCGCCTGCGGCACGGCGCGGGTCTTGATCAAGCCCAGGTCGGTGCCGCAGTGGGCTTCGGTCAGGCACATGGTGCCGGTCCATTCGCCAGCGGTGAGCTTGCTCAGGTAGGTGGCTTTCTGTTCGTCGGTGCCGTGGGCGTGGATGGCCGACATCGCACCGTGGGTCAGGCCCGGGTACATGCCCCAGGAGGTGTTGCTGGAGCCGATCATCTCGCTCAACACCAGGCCGAGGGAATGGGGCAGGCCCTGGCCACCGTAGGCCGGGTCTGCCGCCACGCCGTGCCAGCCGCCTTCCACATACTGGGCAAAGGCTTGCTTGAAGCCTTTGGGAGTGGTCACCACGCCATTATCGAAATGGCAGCCCTCTTCATCGCCGCTGCGATTGAGCGGCGCGAGTACGTTTTCGCAGAACCTGGCGCCTTCTTCGAGGATCGCACTGACCATGTCCGGGCTGGCATCCGTGGCGCCCAGGGCCGCGTAGTGGCCGTGGAAATCGAATACGGTGTCGATCAGAAAGCGCATGTCGCGCAAGGGAGCTTTGTACTCAGGCATGGCAATGTCTCCGGCAGCAGATAGGGTTAACCTACTGCCGGCCGTGGCCGTGGACAATCACTGTAGCGCTGCTGAATACACCGCCATTACTCAACCGGCAGCGCTCTCCATGCGCACCGCGCCACGGCGGGTTTGCCCGGCGGCGACCACACAATTACGCCCCGCACCCTTGGCGGTGTAAAGCGCCTGGTCGGCGGATTTGAGCACCTCGTCGGGGCTGCGTTGTTCGGCCTGGCGCTCGGCCACACCGATGCTTACCGTCACCGACACGCTGGACGCGCCGCTGCCGGCACGGCGCTGGCGGCCTTGATGATCGTCCTGGGGGCGGTCCGGGTTGCGCAACTTGATGTCGTAGCTGGCGATGATCTCGCGGATCTCCTCCAGGTGCGGCATGCACTCATCCAGGGTCTTGCCGGCAAACACCACGGCAAACTCTTCACCGCCGTAACGATAGGCCCGCCCGCCGCC
>NZ_MLCT01000143.1:0-1657 GCF_001806145.1 Pseudomonas sp. BS-2016 | reverse complement strand
CCAGGAAGCCCAATTCCGTGGTGAGCTGCTAGAAGGCCTGGGCTGGGGCGAGGCCAAGAACCGTCTGTTCCAACTGCTCGACGGCCAGCTCGGCGAAGCGCGCGAGCGTTACCATCAACTGATGGCGCGCCCATCGGACATGGAGGACCTGCTGCAGGTCGGCGCCAAGAAGGCCCGCGCTGTGGCGGCACCGTTCCTGGCCGAGCTGCGTGAAGCGGTGGGCCTGCGTTCGTTCGTCAACCAGGCGGCGGCGCCGGTCGCCACCAAGAAAAAAGCAGCGAAGGCTGCACGGTTTGTGAGCTTCCGTGAAGACGATGGCAGCTTCCGCTTCCGCCTGTTGGCCGCCGACGGCGAGCAATTGCTGTTGTCGCGCAACTTTACCGATGGCAAAGCAGCCGGCGCGGTGACCAAGCAACTGCAAATTGGCGATGCGCTGGACGTACGCGCCGAGGCTTTGGGCTTCAGCGTATGGCTGGACGGCGCCGCAGTAGCTGACAGTGCCGAGTACGCCAATGAAGCATCGCGTGACGCGGCCATCGAAGCCTTGCGCGCTGCGTTAGCCCCAATCGAGGATTAACCCGACCAAGGGTTGATTGCCATTATCCAGGGCCGTCGTTACAGTGTCGGCCCGTTTTTGTTGCCTTGCTAACGAAATTATGACGCCCCTAGAACGATATCAAGCTGATCTGAAACGCCCCGAGTTCTTCCACGACGCGGCCCAGGAAAATGCCGTGCGTCATTTGCAGCGCCTGTACGAGGACCTCGTGGCCGCGTCGCAAAGCAAGCCAGGGATGTTCAGCAAGCTGTTTGGCAAGAAAGACCACACGCCGGTCAAGGGCCTGTATTTCTGGGGCGGCGTGGGCCGTGGCAAGACTTACCTGGTAGACACCTTCTTTGAAGCGCTGCCGTTCAAGGAAAAGGTGCGTACGCACTTCCACCGCTTCATGAAGCGCGTGCACGAAGAGATGAAGACCCTGCCGGGCGAGAAAAACCCGCTGACCATCATCGCCAAGCGTTTCTCCCAAGAGGCCCGGGTGATCTGCTTCGATGAATTCTTCGTCTCTGACATCACCGACGCCATGATCCTCGGCACGCTGATGGAAGAACTGTTCAAGAACGGTGTGACCCTGGTGGCCACGTCGAACATCGTGCCCGATGGCCTGTACAAGGACGGCCTGCAACGTGCGCGCTTCCTGCCGGCCATTGCGCTGATCAAGCAGAACACCGATATCGTCAACGTCGACAGCGGCGTCGACTACCGCTTGCGTCACCTGGAGCAAGCCGAGCTGTTCCACTTCCCGCTCAACGAAGCGGCGCACGAAAGCCTGAAGAAAAGCTTCCGTGCGCTGACGCCGGAATGCACGCAAGCGGTGGAAAACGACAAGCTGATGATCGAGAACCGCGAAATCATCGCGCTGCGCACCTGCGATGACGTGGCCTGGTTCGAGTTCCGCCAACTGTGCGATGGGCCACGCAGCCAGAACGATTACATCGAGCTGGGCAAGATCTTCCACGCCGTGATCTTGAGTGGTGTGGAACAGATGGGCGTGACCACCGACGATATCGCCCGACGGTTCATCAACATGGTCGATGAGTTCTACGACCGTAACGTCAAGCTGATCATCTCGGCGGAAGTCGAACTCAAGGACCTCTATAC
>NZ_MLCT01000142.1:0-1420 GCF_001806145.1 Pseudomonas sp. BS-2016 | reverse complement strand
GTGGATGACATCCCTCAGTTGCTGCTGACGTGTCAGACGCAGATGGATGAATGCATCGCGCAGATGGACCGTGAGCTTGTAGGAGCGAGCTTGCTCGCGAAAAACGTATAAGCGACGCGGGTCACCTGATGGCGCTGCGTTATCGTTGACGATTTTCGCGAGCAAGCTCGCTCCTACAGGGGAGTGGGCAATGTCGGTGAGCAACAACGGAACGCCATTCAGGCTAAGCTGCCCAACATCTGTCCTCTTGATAAGAAGTGATCAGCACCATGGGTAGAGTTGTTGCGGCTGCCGTCTACAGCGCCGGTAAGAAAGTCTCGGATATCACTCTCGATGAAGGCGCGGCCTGGGCCGCCAAACCTGGGCACTTTGTGTGGATCGGCCTGGAAGAACCCAGCGCCCAGGAACTGAACAACCTGCAACGCCAGTTCAACCTGCACGAGCTGGCGATTGAAGACGCCATGGAAAAACACAGCCGCCCGAAGCTGGAAACCTTCGGCGACGCGCTGTTTATCGTCACCTACTCACCGGTGCGCGAGAACGGCAAGCTGGAGTTTATCGAAACCCATATTTTTGCCGGCAACGGCTACATCATAACCGCACGCAACGGTCACTCGGCGTCCTACGGCTTTGTGCGCCAACGCTGTGAGGCGCGCCCGTTGTTGCTGGAGCATGGGGAAGATTTCGTACTCTATGCGTTGCTGGATTTTGTCACTGAAAACTACCAGCCGGTGAGCGAGGCGATCCACGCCGAGATTGATGAGTTGGAGCGTAACGTGCTGTGCAGTTCGCTCAACGAGCGCGATATCCAGCACCTCCACGGCCTGCGCCGCGATGTGTTACGGCTCAAGCGGCACGTGGCGCCAATGGTGGAGATCAGCCAGGAGTTGCAGAAGCTGAGCTTCCCGTTTATCGACAAGAACATGCGCCCGTATTTCCGTGATGTGCAAATCCACGTGACGCGGCAAATGGAAGACCTCACCACCCTGCGCGACATTGCCAGCCAGACCATCGAGATCGGTGTGTTGCTGGAGGCGTCGCGCCAGAGCGTGGTGCAGCGCAAGTTCGCCGCGTGGGCGGCGATCCTGGCGTTCCCCACGGCGGTGGCGGGGATTTACGGGATGAACTTTCAGAACATGCCCGAGCTGCAATGGCACTACGGCTATTTTGCGGTGCTCGGTTTTATTACCTTGGGCTGTACCGGTTTATGGGCCAGCTTCAAGCGTTCGGGCTGGCTTTAAGCCTTGGCTTCAGGCTGGTGCGCCACAAAGCGCATCATCCACTCCGCCACGGTCACGCCGTGGTGGTCGCGCTCCAGGCTGGCCACGCCGTTGCTGTAGACCTTTTCACCCAGGGTTGTCTGAAGTATTTCCAGCAACTCACGGGAATAGTCGTGAACAAACTCCGGATGGCCCTGGAA
>NZ_MLCT01000141.1:0-1829 GCF_001806145.1 Pseudomonas sp. BS-2016 | reverse complement strand
GGTTGTAGGCAATCCCGAAGTACTCGTGGAAGGTCTGCATGCCTTCGGCGGCGGTGCGGTCGAACGACAGCCCGAAGAACGTCGGCTTGGGAATGCTGCTGATACCGTTGGGGCCACCGGTGATATCGGTGAGGTTACGCAGGAACAGGCGAATGATTTCGCCGAAGCCCAGGGTCACGATGGCCAGGTAGTCACCGCGCAGGCGCAGCACCGGGAAGCCCAGCAGGAAGCCGAACGTGGCCGCCGCCATACCCGCCAATGGCAGGCAGATCCAGAAGCTCCAGCCCAGGTAATGCGAGAGCAGCGCGTAGGTATAGGCACCCACGGCGTAGAAGCCCACATAACCCAGGTCGAGCAGGCCTGCCAGGCCCACCACGATGTTCAGGCCCAGGCCCAGCAACACGTAGATCAGGATCAGCGTGGCAATGTCGACCGCGCCGCGCGAGCCGAAGAACGGCCAGATCAGCGCCGCGATGATCAACCCGATGATGATGTAGCGCTGGGTGCGCGGCAGGGTCAGAAATTGGCTGACCTTGGGCGACACCAACGGGCCACGGTTGCCCTTGAACAAGGCACCGACCTGCTGGGTGAACAGTACACGCAGGAACATTAGCACCGAACACAGGGCGATGACGGTCAGGGTCACAGGCCCGGTGCCGTGCACCTCCAGGTTGATGCCGACAATGCTCAGCTTGAGGCCGAGTACCGGGAAGGCCACGGCCCACACCAGCAAGGCGCTGAAAAACGCCGATTTAAGATATCTGCTCATACTTTCTCAACCTCCGGACGGCCCAGGATGCCGGTCGGACGGAACAACAACACCAGAACCAACAGGCCGAACGCGACGACATCCTTGTACTGGTCACCGAAGATATCGGCGCCAAAGGCTTCGGCCACACCCAGCACCAGCCCGCCGAGCATGGCGCCCGGAATGCTGCCGATGCCGCCCAATACCGCAGCGGTAAAGGCCTTGAGGCCCACCAGGAAGCCGGCGTTGGGGTTGATCACGCCGTATTGCATGCTCAGCAACACGGCCGCCACGGCCGCCAGCGCAGCACCAATGACGAAGGTCAGGGCGATGATGTTGTTGGTGTTGATGCCCAGCAGGTTGGCCATCTTGATGTCTTCGGCGCAGGCCCGGCAGGCGCGCCCCAGACGGGAGCGGGAGATGAACAGCGTCAGGCCCAGCATGGCCACCAGGGTGACCACGAAAACCAGAATCTGCATGTACGAAATCAGCACTTCTTGTGCGCCACCCGGGCCGAAGGAAATGCTCCCCGGAATCAGGTTGGGAATGGACTTGTCCTTGGAGTCCTGGGACAGCAATACAGTGTTCTGCAGGAAAATCGACATGCCGATCGCGGAAATCAGCGGGATCAAACGGTTGCTGCCCCGCAGGGGGCGGTAGGCAACCCGCTCGATGCTGTAGCCATAGGCACTGGTTACGATGATCGACGCCAGGAACGCAGCGGTCATCAATAGCGGCAGGGAGTGGATCCCCATCATGGCCAGCCCGGCAAGGGCAATGAAGGCCACGTAGGAACCAATCATGTACACCTCGCCATGGGCGAAGTTGATCATTCCAATGATGCCGTAAACCATTGTGTAGCCAATGGCTATCAAGGCATAGGTGCTGCCAATGGTCAGGCCATTAACCAGCTGTTGGAAAAAATGATAGATCTCAGGCATTACAGCGCTCCTAAAAACCCGATACGCATTTCACTGGTGGAGTCATTTCCGGCTCGGTGCCCTGTTCTGTGACCAGGTTGCACAAAGCGTTTGCCAGCGAACCGCTGGTGACGGTTTTAAGATTTTCAGGTGAGCCAGCG
>NZ_MLCT01000140.1:0-2022 GCF_001806145.1 Pseudomonas sp. BS-2016 | reverse complement strand
CTCTCCACCACCTGGCGCTTGAAGCGTTGCTGGGTATCGCCAAACAAGCGCCGGGCACGCAGGCGGTAACGCCGATCGCTCAGGCCGCGGTAGACCCACCCCTGTTCCTGCAAGGTCAGCAACATGCGCGACACCGTGGCCTTGGGCAGCTGCGTGAGGTAGTGCAGTTCTTCCAGCCCCAGGGCCTGGTGCTCGCCCAGCAACTCGACGATTGCCAGAGCGCGCTCAACCGAGCGTACGGTGCCTGTCTCCATATTCGATCTCCCTGTTGCTGGTGGATGATCTTTTTTCACAGCAAGATACAGGCCCGGTCAGCGCTCAACGGGTCGTTGCAAGGCACGCCGGTGGCCGGCGTTGTACCCATTGGGTCAGTTGTTCATGGGCATAGGCCAATTGCAGCACGGCCCTGTCGGCCTGGGCCGGGCCAATGATTTGCAGGCCCATGGGCAAGCCCTGAGGGTTGAAGCCCGCCGGGATGCTCATGCTCGGCAAACCGGCGAGGGTCGGGCCGATCACCACTTCCATCCAGCGGTGATAAGTGTCCATTTCACGCCCGCCCACGAGGCGCGGCCAAGGCTGTTGTGCATCGAAAGGGAACACCTGGGCGGTGGGCAACAGCAGGAAATCGTAACGTTCGAACAGCTTGCCCAAAGCGCGGTACCACTGACTGCGGTCCACCGACGCCTGGTAAACCTGCTGGGCACTCAAGCCCTGGCCGCCCTCCACTTCCCATTGCGCTTCGGGCTTGAGCAACGCGCGCTTTTGCGGGTTGGCGTAGGCCGCGCCGAGGTTGCCGTGCACCAGCCAATGGCGGTGTACCAACCAGCAGCGCCACAGGCGCGCCATGGAAAAGTCCGGTTGGCAGCTGTGCACTTCACAGCCCAACCTGGCGAAATCATCCAGCGCCGCTTCGCACAGGCTCATCACGCCATCATCCATCGGCAGATAACCGTTGTAGTCCCCCAGCCAACCGAGGCGTGCGCCGTTGAAGTCGCGTTGCAACGGCTGGCCCAGCACAGCGGGATCGTCCCTGGATGACAACGGCGCCCGGGGATCGTAACCGGACTGAATGCTCAGCAACCGCGCCACATCCGTTACGCTGCGCCCCATCGGGCCTTCGGTGCCCAATTGCTGCACGAACAGTTCCGGCATCGGCCCGTGAGGCACCCGCCCCTGGGAGGGGCGCAAGCCGAACACGTTGTTGAACGCCGCCGGGTTGCGCAGCGAGCCCATCATGTCGCTGCCGTCGGCCACCGGCAGCATGCGCAGCGCCAGGGCCACCGCCGCTCCGCCACTGCTGCCACCCGCCGCCAGGCGTGGGTCATAGGCATTGCCGGTGGTGCCAAACAGCGTGTTGTAGGTGTGGGAGCCCAGGCCGAACTCCGGCACGTTGGTCTTGCCGATGATGATCGCGCCACTGGCCCGCACCCGCGCCACGCTGATGGCGTCTTCGTTCGGTACATGCTCGGCGAACAGCGGTGAGCCCAGGGTGGTGCGCAAACCCTGGGTGGCCGCCAGGTCCTTGATGGCCTGGGGCATGCCATGCATCCAGCCACGGGAATGGCCCCGGTCCAACTCACGATCACAGGCTCTCGCCTCGGCCAGCACGGCCTCGCTTTCGCGCAACGACACCAGCGCATTCACGCCAGGGTTAAAGCGCTGGATCTGCGCCAGGTACGCCTGCATCACCTCTTCGCACGATACCTGCCGCCCATGGATGGCCCGCGACAGCTCAGTGGCATCCCAATCAACAATACTCAAGGCTTCACCTCTCTGGAAAACGGCAGCGGCTTGCTCGCCCGGGGTGCCTCGCGCATGCAGTAAGTGCCCAGCAGCGTCAGCACGCACGCAAACAATACATAAAACGACGGCGCCACCGGCGTGCCCAGCACCTTGCTCAGCCAGGTCACGATCAACGGCGCGAAACCACCGAACACCATCACCGCCACGTTATAGGCCACCGACACACCGGTGGAACGCACCTCAATGGGAAACTGCTCGGCCAATGCCGTCGGCGCTGGC
>NZ_MLCT01000014.1:0-63673 GCF_001806145.1 Pseudomonas sp. BS-2016 | reverse complement strand
CTTCAATGCCATTCTGGACCCGCTGGGGCTGCAAGGCCCAAACGATCCGCCCCATGAAGGGTTGCACACTTTCCGCAATGCCCGGGCCGGCCTGCACCGGCGTTTGCGTGAGAAAGAGGTGGGCTGGGTGTACGCATTTTTCTGGTACGTCTACCACGTCATTACCTTCTGGACCCTGCCCAATCGCCTGGTCGAGTGGGAAATCAAGCGCATCGACAAAACCGGCCGCCGCGCCCTGCCTCAGGCCATGATCGACTGGTCGCAACCCCTTCCCGTGGAGCTACGGGCCAAGCCCAGCAACACCTTGGTGCGGCTCAGCGCCAAGGTGCGCACCCTGAGAAAGCAATACCCGCGACATGACATCACCGAGATTTTCGCGCACGTGTATCGCGCTGAGCGGCAGGCGTCGGACAACACATGAACGATTGGTCTTAACGTGTACAACCAAAAATGCCCGCGTCGTGAGAGGCGGGCATTGAGGTAAACCGGGCAGCGGGGGTTAAAGCCCCACTGAGCCCTGTCGTTCAGGCGGCTATCAGAACTCGGCGTTCTGCAGGCCGTCCAGGTAGCGCTCGGTGTCCAGTGCTGCCATGCAGCCCGCACCGGCCGATGTGATGGCCTGGCGGTACACATGGTCCGCGACGTCGCCGGCCGCAAACACACCTTCGATGCTGGTCGCGGTGGCGTTGCCTTCGCGGCCGCCCTGCACAACCATGTAGCCATCCTTGAGTGCCAGCTGACCTTCGAACAACGCGGTGTTCGGGGTGTGGCCAATGGCGATGAACACGCCGTCGACCTTGATTTCATCAAAGCTGCCGTCGTTGTTTTTCAGGCGCGCGCCGGTCACACCCATGTTGTCGCCCAGTACTTCGTCCAGGGTCGCGTTCAGTTTGAGTTCGATCTTGCCTTCGGCCACACGGGCGTTGAGCTTGTCGATCAGGATCTTCTCGGCGCGGAAGGTTTCACGACGGTGGATCAGTGTCACCTTGCTGGCGATATTGGCCAGGTACAGTGCTTCTTCCACAGCGGTGTTACCACCGCCCACCACGGCGACCGGCTTGTTGCGGTAGAAGAAACCATCGCAGGTCGCACATGCCGAAACGCCTTTGCCCATGAACGCCTCTTCGGACGGCAGGCCCAGATAACGGGCGCTGGCGCCGGTGGCGATGATCAGGGCGTCACAGGTGAACGTGCCGCTGTCGCCTTTGAGGGTGAACGGTTTGTTCTTGAGGTCCACTTCGTTGATGTGGTCGAACACGATCTCGGTTTCGAAACGCTCGGCGTGTTCGCGCATACGCTCCATCAAAGCCGGGCCGGTCAGGCCGTGAACATCACCCGGCCAGTTGTCGACTTCGGTGGTCGTGGTCAATTGACCGCCCGCCTGCATGCCCGTGATCAGCAGTGGCTTGAGGTTGGCGCGGGCCGCATAGACAGCAGCGCTGTAACCGGCAGGGCCGGAACCCAGAATAATCACTCGCGAATGACGTACTTCAGACATGACTCACTCCTATGACCGCCCGCATCACACCGGGTCGGAACGCCGCTAGAACGGCTGGAATAAAAAGGGATCGCGAAGGTGTACAGGCTAGACCTGAAACGCGTCGATCCTGAAAAATTGTGGGTGCAGCGTATCGAGGTGGCAGAGATTAAGGAAATACGGTTTAACAATCCAGCTCATAGCAGGTCTCAATGAGATCACCGGCGTCCCTAGGGCGCCTTTGTAACAGTTATTGTCGATCCCGAACCAAGGCTTTCGCGGCGTCTATAAAGCCGCTAAGGTCGCCCGGTTTCCCACTGCCCGGAGCCCACTATGCCCGCCCCTGTTCTTTCTGGCCCGCAGTACTTGCGCGAAGGCCTCAAGCTGGTACTTAGCCCTGGCCTGCGCGTGTTTGTGCTATTGCCCCTGCTGATCAACCTGCTGCTGTTCGTCGGCCTGATCTATTTTGCCGGCCATCAATTCAGCCTCTGGGTCGATACGTTGATGCCCTCGCTGCCCGACTGGCTGAGTTTTCTCAATTACGTGCTCTGGCCGTTGTTCGTGGTGCTGGTGGCGCTGATGGTGTTTTTTACTTTCACCCTGCTGGCCAACATTATTGCCGCCCCGTTCAATGGTTTTTTGTCTGAAAAAGTCGAAGTCGTGGTGCGCGGCAGCGATGATTTTCCCGCCTTCAGTTGGGGCGAATTGATCGCCATGGTGCCGCGTACGCTGGCCCGTGAAATGCGCAAATTGGGGTATTTCCTGCCTCGCGCCCTGGCGTTGATGGTCCTGTCGTTTATCCCGGTGTTGAACTTGATCGCCGCGCCCCTGTGGTTGGTATTCGGGATCTGGATGATGGCCATCCAATACATCGACTACCCGGCGGACAACCACAAGCTGGGCTGGAACGAGATGCTGGCCTGGCTGCGTGAAAAGCGCTGGCAGAGCATGAGTTTTGGCGGGATTGTTTACCTGGTGTTGCTGATCCCGGTGGTCAACCTGCTGATGATGCCCGCCGCCGTGGCCGGCGCCACGCTGTTCTGGGTGCGTGAACGCGGGGAAGATGCGCTCCAGAGCCGCTGACAGATTCATAAATCCATCATCACCGTGAAACATCGACGTCATGGCTCCGCCCGACACTGGAGTCATGACCACTGCCCTTCGCATCGCCCTCATCACTGAAACCTTCCCACCCGAAATCAACGGCGTGGCCCATACCCTTGGCCATCTGTATGAAGGATTACGCGCGCTGAATCACCACGTGGAGCTGATACGCCCGCGGCAACACGTGGATGGCACGCAGCGCAGCAATGAGCACCTGATGCTATGCCGCGGCTGGCCAATCCCTCGCTACCCCGGCTTGCAATGGGGCATGACCTCTGCCCGGCGCTTGAGCAAACGCTGGCAGCTACAGCGGCCGGACGTGGTGTACATCGCCACGGAAGGGCCGTTGGGCCTGTGTGCGTTGCGGGTAGCGAGGCGTTTGGGAATTGCCGTGGTCAGCGGTTTTCACACCAACTTCCAGCAGTACACCCATCCGTACGGCTGGGGTTTCATCACGCGTGCCCTGACCCATTATTTACGCTGGTTTCATAACCGTTGTGCGCTGACGCTGGTGCCCAGCACCAGCCAGCGTCTTGAGCTGGAGCGCAGGCACTTTGAGCGTGTGCACCTGCTCAGCCGGGGGGTCGACAGCCGACGCTTCAACCCGTCCAGGCGCCAACAGGCCTTGCGTCAAAGCTGGGGGCTGCGTGAGGACGACATCGCGTTACTGCACGTGGGACGGCTGGCCCCGGAAAAGAATCTCGGCGCGCTCAAGCGGGGTTTGCAGGCATTGGAAGCGCGATACCCTTCGCGACGTTTCAAATTGATCATCGTCGGAGACGGCCCCAAACGGGCTCACCTCGAAGCGTCGCTGCCCGAAGCGATCTTTTGTGGCATGCAGTGCGGGGAGGCGCTGGCCGAACATTACGCCAGTGGGGATGTGTTTTTGTTTCCGAGCATGACCGAAACCTTTGGCAACGTCGTACTCGAAGCCCTGGCGTCGGGGCTGGGCGTGGTGGCGTATGACGAAGCCGCTGCGGGCTTGCACATCCGCCAGGGCTATAACGGCGTGCTGGCCATGACCGGGGATGAACATGCGTGGACGCAAGCCGCGTGCTGGCTGCTGGAAAATCCGGAAACCCTGCGTACTGTGCGCCTGAATGCGCGCCAGCATGCCAGCCGTCAGGGCTGGCCCGCCATCATCAGGCAGTTTGAGGGGTTGCTGTACAGCGCGTGTCACGGCCAGACCGGCACCCAGGCGGTGCCGGTTCCCGTCGCGGTGAAAAAGCCTTAAGCCAGCGCTTTTTCAATCGCCTGAATAACCGTGGGGTCATCCGGTGGCGTACGCGGGGAAAACCGCGCCAACACCCGACCGTCCTTGCCCATCAGGAATTTTTCGAAGTTCCAGGTGATCTCGCCCGGGAACTCGGCGCCTTCGCCTGCCAGCAAGCGATAGAGCTGGTGACGTTCCGGGCCATTGACGTCAAGCTTGCTACTCATCGGGAAAGTCACCCCGTAGTTCAGGCTGCAGAACGCCTGAATATCTTCCCCGGTGCCCGGCTCCTGCCCGGCAAACTGATTGCAGGGCACGCCCAGCACACTGAAGCCTTGCTCGCGGTATTGCTGATACAGGTTTTCCAGCGCTGCGTACTGAGGCGTCAAGCCGCACTTGGAAGCCACGTTCACCACCAGCACGACGCGGCCCTTAAGGCCGGCCAGGGGCAATTCATTGCCGTCGAGGGCGTCCAGGGTAAGGTCGTGAAAAGCACTCATGACGGACTCCAAAATCTCGGGATCGGGTTCAGGCAATCGCTCCGGATGCCGATCGCCGTAGGCTGTACAGATGAAAAAAGGCGCCCGCAGGCGCCCTTCTCTGGCTCGCTCAACAGAGCGTAGCAGCCGTCATCAGTGCTGATGACCGCCTTCGCCGTGTACGTGGCCGTGAGCAACTTCTTCTTCGCTCGCGTCACGAACAGCAACAACTTTCACTTTGAAGTTCAGACGCTGGCCAGCCAACGGGTGGTTACCGTCAACCGTCACGTCGTCGCCGTCCAGGTCACGGATGGTCACGATTTGCATCTGGCCGTCCGGCGCCGAAGCGTGGAACTGCATGCCTACTTCCAGTTGGTCAACGCCTTCGAACATGCTGCTGCTCAACGTGCTGACCAGCTCGGCGGAGTACTCGCCGTACGCGTCTTCAGGCTCTACGGAAATTTCCAGCTCGTCACCGACTGCTTTGCCTTCCAGGGCCTTTTCCAGACCTGGAATGATGTTACCTGCGCCTTGCAGGTAAACCAGCGGCGCGCCACCGGCGGAGCTGTCGATGACCTCACCAGCGTCGTTGGTCAGGGTATAGTCGATGGAGACAGCCTTATTGGCGGCGATCGTCATGGGGCGAGACCTTTTGCAAAAATATTGAGGGCGCAAGTTTAACCAAGCAAACGCTCGAAAGCGAACACAACGAAACACAACCAAGACCAACGGATACCTTTGAAAAGTTCAACAATCATTGGATGGCGTCAGGACGAAGAGGCACATTGGGTGGTCGTACTGTCCTGTGGCCACACTCAACACCAGCGCCATCAACCGCCCTGGCAATCGCGGGCCTGGGTGCTTGACCCCGAACAACGCGACGCAAAAATAGGTCAGCCCTTTACGTGTGGCTGGTGTGCTCAAGCGGCGGATAGCGCTAATCTTGGCAATTGATTCAGGCACATGACCCGTTCGGCGGGCGTGCCCTTGCACTGCTCACGTCAGGAAGCTCGCATGCAAACTTTCTTTATTGCCCCCACTGATTTTGGTGTGGGCCTGACTTCTATCAGCCTGGGGCTGGTGCGCACACTGGAGCGTGCCGGCCTGAAAGTCGGCTTTTTCAAGCCAATTGCCCAGCCGCACCCCGGCGATGTCGGCCCGGAGCGCTCGACCGAACTGGTCGCCCGCACCCACGGGCTGAAACCGCCACAGCCATTGGGGTTGGCGCACGTTGAGCGGATGCTGGGCGATGGCCAACTGGATGAACTGCTCGAAGAAATCATCAGCCTCTACCAGCAAGCCGCGGTCGGCAAAGACGTCCTGATCGTCGAAGGCATGGTTCCGACCCGCAGCGCCAGCTATGCCGCCCGGGTCAACTTGCACTTGGCCAAGAGCCTCGATGCAGAGGTGATCCTGGTGTCGGCGCCCGAGAATGAAGTGCTGACCGAACTCTCGGGCCGTGTCGAATTGCAGGCTCAACTGTTTGGCGGCCCCAAAGACCCGAAAGTCCTCGGTGTGATCCTGAACAAGGTACGCACTGACGAAAGCATGGAAGACTTCGCCGCGCGCCTTAAAGAACACTCGCCCCTGCTGCGCACCGGTGACTTCAAGTTGCTGGGCTGCATCCCGTATCAGCCCGAACTCAACGCGCCGCGCACCCGTGACGTGGCCGATCTGCTGGGTGCCAACGTGCTGAATGCCGGGGACTACGAGACCCGGCGCATGTCAAAAATCATTTTGTGCGCCCGCACCGTGCTCAACACCCTGCAATTGCTCAAGCCCGGTGTGTTGGTGGTAACCCCGGGGGATCGCGACGACATCATTCTGGCGGTCAGCCTGGCGGCGATGAACGGGGTGCCGCTGGCCGGGTTGCTGCTGACCAGCGACACCCAGCCCGACCCGCGCCTGATGGAATTGTGCCGCGGCGCCCTGCAAGCGGGTCTGCCCGTGCTGTCGGTCAGTACCGGTTCGTATGACACCGCCAACCGCCTGAACAATCTGAACAAGGAAATCCCGATTGATGACCGCGAACGTGCGGAAATCATCACCGATTTCGTGGCCAGCCACCTGGATGCCAAATGGTTGCACCAGCGTTGCGGCACGCCGCGCGAAATGCGCCTCACCCCTGCCGTGTTTCGCTATCAACTGATCCAGCGTGCTCAGCAAGCCAACAAACGTATCGTCTTGCCTGAAGGCAGCGAACCGTTAACCGTACAGGCGGCGGCGATCTGTCAGGCACGCGGCATTGCACGTTGTGTGTTGTTGGCCAAGCCTGACGAAGTCCGGGCGGTGGCCAAGGCCCACGGTATTGAACTGCCGGACGGGCTGGAAATTCTTGACCCCGACGTGATTCGCGATCGGTATGTCGAGCCGATGGTGGCGTTGCGCAAAACCAAAAGCCTCAATGCCCCGATGGCTGAACAGCAGCTCGAAGACCCGGTGGTGATCGGCACCATGATGTTGGCGCTGGACGAAGTGGACGGCCTGGTGTCCGGGGTCATTCACTCCACTGCCAACACCATCCGCCCGGCCCTGCAATTGATCAAGACCGCACCCGGCTGCACGCTGGTGTCGTCGGTGTTCTTCATGCTTTTCCCCGAGCAGGTTCTGGTCTACGGCGACTGCGTGATGAACCCGCACCCGTCGGCGGCTGAACTGGCCGAAATCGCCCTGCAAAGTGCCGACTCTGCGGCAGCGTTCGGCATTACACCGCGGGTGGCGATGATCAGTTATTCCAGTGGCGACTCGGCCAGTGGTGAAGAGGTCGAAAAAGTCCGTGAAGCCACCCTGCTGGCGCACGAATCACAACATGCCCTGTTGATTGACGGCCCGTTGCAATATGACGCCGCAGCCAATGAGGACGTGGCTCGACAACTTGCCCCCAACAGTCAGGTTGCCGGGCGTGCCACCGTGTTTGTGTTCCCCGACCTCAACACCGGCAACACCACCCACAAAGCCGTGCAACGCAGCGCTGATTGCGTCAGCCTCGGCCCCATGCTGCAAGGCCTGCGCAAACCGGTGAACGACCTTCCCCGCGGCGCTCAGGTCGACGACATTGTGTACACCATCGCCCTCACGGCGATTCAAGCCGCCAACCGACCTATGGATGTGTAAATGCTGGACTCCCTGCCTGCGCCGTTACGCGGCGTGATTGCTTCCCTGCTGCTGGCGATAAACACCATCGTGTGCTGCACGCCGCTGTTCGTGGTGGCCATTTTCAAACTGTGCCTGCCCTTTGCAGCCGCCCAGCGCTGCACCGACTGGCTGATGCGCCATATCCACGAAGCGTGGGTCAGCAATAACAAACGCTGGATGGACCTGCTGGGGCAGACCCGCTGGCAGATCAAGGGGCTGGAGGGGCTCGATTACGAGCATTCGTACCTGGTGACCAGCAACCACCAGAGCTGGGTCGACATCATGGTGCTGCAATACGTGCTCAATAAACGCATCCGCCCGCTGAAGTTCTTCCTCAAGCAGGAGTTGATCTGGGTGCCGGTGATTGGTTTGGCGTGGTGGGCGCTGGGTTTCCCGTTCATGAAACGTTACTCCAAGGCGTACCTGGCCAAACACCCCGAGAAAAAAGGCGCCGATCTGGCGACCACGCGCAAAACCTGTGCGAAGTTTAAAAACCAGCCGGTCGGCATTTTCAACTTCGTGGAAGGCACGCGTTTCACCGAAGCCAAGCATGGGCAGCAACAATCACCGTTTCGCTACCTGCTCAAACCCAAGGCGGGTGGTATTGCCTTTGTGCTGGACGCCATGGGCGAGCAACTGAAATCCATCGTCAACGTGACCATTCACTACCCCGGCGGGCGCCCCGGGTACTGGGATTTGCTGTGCGGCAACGTGCGCGAGGTCGTGGTGGTGTTTGAAGAGTTGAGCATTCCGGCTGAGTTTCTGGGGCGCAACTACGATCAGGATGCCGAGTACAAATTGGCATTTCAGAGCTGGATCAATCAATTGTGGGAAGACAAAGACCGCCTGCTGGGCGAGTTGCATCGCGAATACCCCAAAAGCTGATTCGCATGCAGATAGACAAAAGCCCGCCACCGATCTCTCGGCAGCGGGCTTTTTCAGTGCGGCTTAAATCGCGCCGCGTTGACGCAACAGGTCCAGCACCAACTTGACGCCTTCATCAACCGTCAGCGCCTGCGTGTTCACCACCAGGTCTGCATCGAGCGGAACGTCATACGGGAAGGACTCACCCGGAATATTGTCACCACCCGCTGCGTACAACCCTTGTGGATCACGTTCGGCGCATACGGCAGGTGACGCCTGCACATACACGGTGATCAGGCGATCATCGCCAATCAACGCTTTGGCCTGATCACGGCCTTGTGCGTCCGGCGCCACAAAGGCGGCCAGCGTCAGCAGACCCGCCTCATTGAACTGGCGCGCGACATGGGCCGCACGACGCCAGTTTTCTGTGCGTCCGGCGCGGTCTTGTGCCAACCCCTTGTTCAAGTCATGACGCAGGTTCTGGCCATCCAGCACAAACACCGCACGCCCCATGTCGAACAACTTGCGCTCAACGGCATAGGCCAGCGTGCTTTTACCCGCGCCCGACAGGCCGCTGAACAACACGGTCGCCGGTTGCTGACCGAAGCGTTGCGCACGCTCTTGAGTCGTCACGTGAGCCAGCTCGCCATGATGGCCAGTGCTGCCATGGCTGACCGGCTGGGCAACGATCATGCCTGCGCCCACGGTGCCATTGGTCAGGCGATCAATGATGATGAACGAGCCCGTGGTGCGGTTGCTGTCGTAACCGTCCAGCGCAATGGGTGCGTCGAGGCTGATCTTGACCTTGCCGATTTCGTTCAGTTGCAACGCGCTGGCCGGGCCTTCTTCCAGTGTGTTGACATCGACCTTGTTGATGATGCTCGCGATGGAGCCCGGCACGTAGCTGGTCGCGCGCTTGATGTCGTACTTTTTGCCCGGCAGCATGGGTTCTTCGGCCATCCACACCAGCATGGCGTCGAAGGTATCAGTCACCGGCGGTACGCTGTCGGCGTGTACCAGCAAGTCACCACGCGAAATATCGATCTCGTCTTCCATGGTCAGGGTGATCGCCTGACCCGGCCCGGCGTGCTCCAACTCACCTTCAAACGTGACGATGGATTTGACCCGGCTGCTCTTGCCCGATGGCAATACCATCACTTCATCGCCCTTGCGCACGATGCCGCTGGCCAGCGTGCCGGCAAATCCCCGGAAGTTCAGGTTGGGACGGTTGACGTATTGCACGGGGAAACGCAGGTCGGTCAGGTTGCGGTCGGCCGCCACCTCGACGGTTTCAAGAATTTCCATCAACGATTGGCCGGTGTACCACGGCGAACGCTCGCTTCTGTTCACCACGTTGTCGCCCTTGAGCGCCGACATCGGAACAAAATGCAGGCTGCTCGGCTTCATCTTCAAGCCTTCGGCAAACTTCAAGTAGTCCGCCTTGATCGACTCGAAGACGCCTTCGTCAAACCCTTTGAGGTCCATCTTGTTGATGGCGACCACGATGTGTTTGATGCCCAGCAACGACGCGATAAAGCTGTGGCGGCGCGTCTGGGTTTGCACGCCGTAACGGGCATCCACCAAGATAATGGCCAGATCACAGGTCGATGCGCCCGTGGCCATGTTGCGGGTGTACTGCTCATGGCCCGGGGTGTCGGCAATGATGAATTTGCGCTTGGCCGTGGAGAAGTAGCGGTAGGCCACGTCAATGGTAATGCCCTGTTCGCGCTCGGCTTGCAGGCCATCCACCAGCAGCGCCAGGTCGATGTCATCGCCCGTGGTACCGCTTTTTTTCGAATCGCGGGTAATGGCTTCCAGGTGATCTTCGTAGATCATCTTGGAGTCGTGCAGCAAGCGCCCGATCAGGGTGCTTTTGCCGTCATCGACGTTGCCGCAGGTCAGGAAGCGCAACATCTCTTTGCGTTCGTGCTGGCCCAGGTAGGCGAGGATGTCCTCGCTGATCAAATCAGATACGTGCGACATGACAACCCCTTAGAAATAACCTTGACGTTTTTTATCTTCCATGGAGCCTGCGCCATCGTGATCGATGACTCGGCCCTGGCGCTCGGAAGTTCGCGTCAGGAGCATTTCCTGGATGATGTCGGTCAGGCTTTCAGCCTCCGATTCCACCGCGCCGGTCAGCGGGTAGCAACCCAGCGTACGGAAACGGACTTTCTTCTTGACGATGCGCGCCTTGTCTTCGTCAGACAGGTGCTCAAGGATGCGCTCGTCATCGATCATGATCAGGGTGCCGTTTTTCTCGATGACTTCACGCTCAGCGGCGAAATACAGCGGCACAATCGGAATGCCTTCGAGGTAGATGTACTGCCAGATATCGAGTTCGGTCCAATTCGACAACGGGAAGACGCGGATCGATTCGCCCTTGTTAACGTTGCCGTTGTAGACGTTCCACAGTTCAGGCCGCTGGTTCTTCGGGTCCCAGCGGTGTTTGCTGTCACGGAACGAGTACACGCGCTCTTTGGCGCGGGATTTTTCTTCGTCGCGGCGTGCGCCACCGAAGGCCGCATCAAAGCCGTACTTATCGAGCGCCTGTTTCAGGCCCTCGGTTTTCATGATGTCCGTGTGCTTGGCACTGCCATGGGTAAACGGGTTGATGCCCTGCGCCACACCGTCCGGGTTGACGTGAGTGATCAAGTCCAGGCCCAGCTCGGCGACCATCTTGTCGCGGAAGCGGTACATCTCCTGGAATTTCCACTGCGTGTCGACATGCATCACCGGAAACGGCAGCTTGCCAGGGAAAAAAGCCTTGCGAGCAAGGTGCAGCATCACGGCGGAATCTTTACCGATCGAGTACAGCATTACCGGGTTATCGAACTCGGCAGCCACCTCGCGGATGATGTGGATGCTTTCCGCCTCCAGCTGTTTCAGGTGCGTCAGTTTGTCGACCATGGCTACTCACGAAAGCTATCTTATGAACGGCCTGCGGGCCGTGTTCGAGCGGAGAATGCTAGCACAGCACCTTCTTATATTGAGGGCGCCAACTAGATCGAAAAAGTCTAAGAATAGATCGCGGGGTTTGGGCTGAGCGCCACTGAAAAAGCGCTGCAGGCTGTCAGAAACCTGCAGCGACCGCGCCTGTCAGTGAGCGGCTAGATCGGGTTGGGGCAATCGATGAACAGGTGCTCCAGGGCAAAACGTCGGGCGAGGTAATCACCCAGCGCTTGCACGCCATACCGCTCGGTCGCGTGATGCCCGGCAGCAATGAAGCTGATGTCGTTTTCACGGGCGCTGTGAAAGGTCTGCTCGGACGCTTCGCCGCTGAGGTACAGGTCAACGCCGGCCTGGACGGCTTGATCGATGTAACCCTGCCCGCCTCCGGTGCACCAGCCGACACGCCGTATCATTGGGCTGCCTTCTATCACCAGTGGTTCGCGCCCCAGTACGTCTTGCACCCGTCTGGCAAAGTCCCGCGCCGTCATGGGCTCAGCCAACGAGCCCACCAGCCCTACCACTTTGGCATTGTCGGGATCCAGCGGCCCTTCAACGGTGATGTCCAGTTGCCGCGCCAGTTGAACGTTGTTGCCCACGTCCGGGTGCAGGTCGAGCGGCAAGTGGTAGGCCAACAAGCTGATGTCGTGCTTGAGCAGGGTTTTAAGGCGACGCTGCTTCATGCCGGTGACGCACGGGTCTTCACCTTTCCAGAAGTAACCGTGATGCACCAGCACCAGATCGGCCCCGGCCTCCACAGCCGCATCCAGCAAGGCTTGACTGGCCGTCACGCCGCTGACGATGCGCAGCACTTGCGGCCGCCCCTCAACCTGCAAGCCGTTGGGGCAGTAATCACTGATTGCAGCGCAATTGAGGTATCGATTTGCTTCTTCGACCAGCGTGCTCAAGGCGACGGCCATAAAAGACTCCTAAATATAGCGTTCAGAGGCGCGCAGCCCTCGTATAATGGCCGCCATTATGGGCCGTCATGGTGGCTCTGCAACCTTCAGGACTTAGTTCAATGCTCAAGGCTTTGCGTTTCTTTGGCTGGCCACTGCTGGCCGGCGTTCTTATCGCTTTGCTGATTATTCAGCGCTACCCGCAATGGGTCGGGCTGCCGAGTCTGGACGTTAATCTGCAACAGGCGCCGCAAACCAATTATGCGCAGCAAGGGCCGGTCACCTACGCCGATGCGGTGGTGCGCGCCGCGCCAGCCGTGGCCAACCTGTACACCACCAAGGTGGTGAACCGCAACGCCCGCCCCTTGTTTGAAGACCCGCAGTTCCGTCACTTTTTCGGCAACAACGCCCCCAAGCAAAAACGCATGGAATCGAGCCTCGGCTCGGCGGTATTGATGAGCCCCGAAGGGTATTTGCTCACCAATAACCACGTGGTGCTGAACGCCGACCAGATCGTCGTGGCCCTCAAGGACGGGCGTGAAACCCTGGCCCGAGTGATCGGCAGCGACCCGGAAACCGACCTGGCGGTGCTCAAGATTGATCTGAAAAACCTGCCGGCCATTACCATTGGTCGCTCCGACAGCCTGCGCATCGGTGACATTGCACTGGCAATCGGCAACCCGTTCGGGGTCGGCCAGACCACGACCATGGGCATCATCAGTGCCACCGGCCGTAACCAGCTGGGGCTGAACAACTACGAAGACTTCATCCAGACCGATGCAGCGATCAATCCGGGTAACTCCGGCGGCGCACTGGTGGACGCCAATGGCAACCTGACCGGCATCAACACGGCTATTTTCACCAAATCCGGCGGCTCTCAAGGTATCGGCTTTGCCATCCCGATCAATCTGGCGATGGAGGTCATGAAATCGATCATCGAACACGGCCAGGTGATTCGTGGCTGGTTGGGGATTGAAGTGCAACCGTTAACCCCGGACCTGGCCGAATCGTTCGGCCTGAGCGGTCGTCCGGGGATTGTCGTGGCGGGGATTTTCCGTGATGGCCCGGCGCAAAAAGCGGGTCTGCAGCTGGGTGATGTGATTCTGAGCATCGATGGCGCCCCCGCCAGCGACGGTCGTCGCTCAATGAACCAGGTGGCGCGAATCAAGCCGTCGGAGAAAATCAGCATTCAAGTGATGCGTAATGGCAAAGAGCTGAAACTGACGGCCGAAGTGGGCTTGCGTCCACCACAGGAACAGCCGCCGCAGCAGGAATAAACGCACTTCGTACGGCCGCTGCCCTGGTGACACTCACGTCATGGGCAGCGGCAATACTGTCTGATTAAACGCCTGACAACCCTTCAATCAGCGCTGCGTTCTGCTCCGGCGTGCCGATGGTGATGCGCAGGAACTGGTCGATTCGTAGTTGCTTGAAGTGGCGCACGATCACACCTTGTGCACGCAACTTGGCGGCCAGCGCCGCGGCATCGTGCTCCGGGTGGCGGGCGAAGATGAAGTTGGCCGCTGACGGCAGCACCTCAAACCCCAGCCCCTCAAGTTGCCCGACCAGCTGTTCACGGCTGTCGATGACGGCCTTGCAGGTCTGCTCGAAATAGTCACGGTCCTCGAACGCCGCAGCTGCACCGACTATCGCCAGGCGGTCCAGCGGATAGGAGTTGAAGCTGTTTTTGATGCGCTCCAGCGCCTCGATCAGGTCGGGATGCCCTACCGCGAGCCCTACCCGCAGACCTGCCAGCGAGCGGGATTTGGACAGGGTTTGGGTCACCAGCAGGTTCGGGTAACGATCCACCAGGCTGATTGCCGTCTGCCCGCCAAAGTCGATGTAGGCTTCGTCGACCACCACCACCGAGTCCGGGTTGGCGTTGAGTATCTGCTCGATCGCTTCCAGCGCCAGCAGGCAACCGGTCGGCGCATTCGGGTTCGGGAAGATGATGCCGCCATTGGGTCTGGCGTAATCGGTCGGCTGGATCTGGAACTGTGCATCCAGCGCTACGGACTCGAACTCGATGCCGTACAGCCCGCAATACACCGGATAAAAGCTGTAGCTTATGTCCGGAAACAACAACGGCTGGTCGTGCTGAAACAAGCCATTGAAGACATGGGCCAGCACTTCGTCCGAGCCATTGCCCAAAAACACCTGACGCGGCTGCACGCCGTAATAGCTGGCCACCGCCTGCTTGAGCAAGTCGCTGTTCGGGTCCGGGTACAACCGCAGGTTGTCATTGAGCTCGGCCTGCATGGCCGCAAGGGCTTTGGGCGAAGGGCCGTAAGGGTTTTCGTTGGTGTTGAGCTTGACCAGTCGGGTCAGTTTCGGCTGCTCGCCCGGCACGTAAGGCACCAGGTCTTTAACAAAAGAACTCCAGAATTTGCTCATGCTTATTGCCCCTTTTTGTCAGCAATAATCCGGTACTCGGCACTGCGGGCGTGGCCGGTCAACGACTCGCCACGGGCCAGGACCGAAGCCGTCTTGCCCAACTCGGAAGCGCCTTGTTCGGAGCAAAAAATGATCGATGAACGCTTCTGGAAGTCATAGACCCCCAACGGCGAGGAGAAACGCGCCGTGCCCGAGGTCGGCAACACATGGTTAGGGCCCGCGCAATAATCACCCAGCGCTTCTGAGGTGTGACGACCCATGAAGATTGCACCGGCGTGGCGAATCTGCGGCAACCACGCCTGGGGATCGGCAACCGACAACTCCAGGTGTTCCGGGGCGATACGGTTGGCCACGTCGATGGCCTGCTGCATGTCGTCCACCAGAATCAGCGCGCCACGGCCATTGATTGAGGTGTTGATGATCTCGGCGCGCTCCATGGTCGGCAACAGTTTGGCAATGCTGGCGGCGACCTTGTCGAGGAACGCGGCATCGGGGCTGACCAGAATCGCCTGAGCGTCTTCGTCGTGCTCGGCCTGGGAAAACAGGTCCATGGCAATCCAGTCAGGGTCGGTCTGGCCATCACACACCACCAGAATCTCCGACGGCCCGGCGATCATGTCGATACCGACCTGACCAAACACGTGGCGCTTGGCAGTGGCGACATAAATGTTGCCCGGCCCGACGACTTTGTCGACTTTCGGTACGCTTTCGGTGCCATAAGCCAGTGCGGCAACCGCCTGCGCGCCGCCGATGGTAAATACCCGGTCCACGCCCGCAATGCAGGCGGCAGCCAGCACCAGTTCGTTGAGTTCACCCCGCGGGGTCGGCACGACCATGACCACTTCGGTTACACCGGCCACCTTGGCCGGGATCGCGTTCATCAGCACCGACGACGGGTACGACGCCTTGCCGCCCGGCACATACAAACCGGCACGGTCCAGCGGCGTGACTTTTTGCCCGAGCACCGTGCCGTCGGCTTCGGTGTAGGTCCAGGAGTCCTGCTTTTGCTTTTCGTGGTAGCTGCGCACTCGCTGGGCGGCTTTTTCCAGCGCCTCGCGCTGCTCGGCGGTGATGCGGGTCAAGGCCAGTTCCAGGCGCTCACGAGGCAGGATCAGATCCGCCATCGAAGCCACTTCCAGGCCGTCGAAGCGCTGGGTGAATTCCACCAGCGCCGCATCGCCACGCTCACGCACTGCCTTGATGATGTCGAGCACGCGCTGGTTGACCGAGTCGTCAGACACACTTTCCCAGCTCAGCAGATGATCCAGATGCTGCGCGAAATCCGGATCAGCAGCGTTGAGACGGCGAATTGCAGTGGGAGCGGTCATAGCGAGGGCCTCGGTAATTGGCGAATGCTTAGAATTCAGGATATTGCACAGCTCAGGCACCGCAAGACTACCAAGCCATCCGCGCGGGTACCTGAGATTTCTGGCTTTTACACGGATAGATGGGCGCGCCCGGAGACGCGCGGGTGAGTCAGCCGCGGTGTCGGGATTCCACTGCTTTGCGCAGGGTATCGATCAGGGCTTGAATGCGGGCGTGCTGCATTTTCATGGAAGCCTTGTTAACCACCAGGCGAGAGCTGATGGCGGCAATGAAGTCCTGGGGTTCCAGGCCATTGGCGCGCAAGGTGTTACCGGTATCGACCACGTCGATGATTTTGTCGGCCAGACCGATCAGCGGTGCCAGCTCCATCGAGCCATACAGCTTGATGATGTCGACCTGACGGCCCTGTTCAGCGTAATAACGCTTGGCCACGTTGACGAACTTGGTCGCCACGCGCAGGCGGCCTTTAGGCTCGACGGCACCCACGGCACCGGCTGTCATCAGCTTGCACTGGGCAATGCGCAGGTCCAGTGGCTCATACAGGCCCTGACCGCCGTACTCCATCAGTACGTCTTTACCGGCAACGCCCAGGTCGGCGGCGCCATGCTCAACGTAAGTGGGTACGTCAGTGGCGCGCACGATCAGCAAACGTACGTCTGGCTGGGAGGTCGGAATGATCAGCTTGCGGCTTTTGTCCGGATTCTCGGTCGGCACGATGCCCGCTTCAGCCAGAAGCGGCAGGGTGTCGTCAAGGATACGGCCCTTGGACAATGCAATGGTCAGCATGGGAAACGTAAGTCCTTATCAGGGTACTTATGCCCGGGCGCAATCGGCGCCGGACAAACGTCGAGCCTGATAATCAGGCTCGACTTGAACGATTCGAGGCCAGGTAAGGTAACGCGTCAACACCGTTACGTCACCTGGCGGCTGGACACAGTCCGTGTGCCCTGATGCCTGTTACCAAAAACTAGCCCGGAACGCGGCGGATTTTGGCACCCAGCATTTGCAGTTTTTCTTCGATGCACTCGTAACCACGGTCTATGTGGTAAATGCGGTCGATCAAGGTATCGCCTTCGGCCACCAGTGCCGAAATCACCAGGCTGGCCGACGCACGCAGGTCGGTGGCCATCACAGGCGCGCCCTTGAGTGTTTCAGTGCCGGTCACGATGGCCGTGTTGCCTTCGACCTGGATCTTGGCGCCCATGCGGTGCAGTTCGTACACGTGCATGAAGCGGTTTTCGAAGATGGTCTCGATCACGGCGCCGGTGCCTTCAGCAATGGCGTTCAACGAGATGAACTGTGCCTGCATGTCGGTCGGGAATGCCGGGTAAGGAGCGGTACGCACATTGACGGCCTTTGGACGCTTGCCGTGCATGTTCAGCTCGATCCAGTCTTCGCCGGTGGTGATCTCGGCGCCCGCTTCCTTGAGTTTCTCAAGCACGGCTTCGAGGATGGTCGGATCGGTGTCCTTGACCTTCACGCGGCCGCCGGTCACGGCAGCAGCCACCAGGTAAGTACCGGTTTCGATACGGTCCGGCATCACGCGGTAAGTGGCAGAGTGCAAACGCTCAACACCATCGATGGTGATGGTGTCGGTACCCGCACCGCTGACCTTGGCGCCCATGGCGTTCAGGAAGTTGGCCAGGTCAACCACTTCAGGTTCACGGGCCGCGTTTTGCAGAACGCTGCGGCCTTTGGCCAGTGCTGCGGCCATCATGATGTTTTCAGTACCGGTCACGCTGACGGTATCGAAGAAGAAGTTGGCGCCACGCAAGCCGCCTTCGGGCGCCTTGGCCTTGATGTAGCCGCCTTCAACGTCGATCACCGCGCCCATGGCTTCAAGGCCGCGGATGTGCAGGTCAACCGGACGCGAACCGATGGCGCAACCGCCAGGCAACGCCACTTCAGCTTCACCGAAACGGGCAACCATCGGGCCCAGTACCAGGATCGAAGCACGCATGGTCTTAACCAGTTCGTACGGGGCGATCAGGGTTTTGATGGTATTCGGGTCGATTTCGACCGACAGCTTCTCATCGATCACCGGCTCAATGCCCATGCGGCCGAAGAGCTCGATCATGGTGGTGATGTCATGCAGGTGCGGCAGGTTGGCCACGGTCACCGGGCCATCGCACAGCAGGGTCGCAGCCAGAATCGGCAGGGCAGAGTTTTTCGCCCCGGAAATGCGGATCTCGCCATCTAGACGGGCACCGCCGGTAATAATCAATTTATCCATAACAATCTCGACGCCAATGGGCTCAGGGGGCTCAGGTGCGCTCGGCCCAGGCCGCGCTGCTGAAGAATTTCATAGTGACCGCATGGATGCTGCCATCAGCGATCCACGGGTTCAAATGGGCATAGATGCTTTGTTGACGTTTCACCGGGCTCAAGGCCACCAGTTCGTCACTAATCACGTTCAGCTGAAAGTTGCAGCCTTCGCCCTCAACTTCTACCTGGGTTCCAGGCAGCTTTCCCTCAAGAAAGCTCTTCACTTCTACGGCCTGCATGCTCAACCTCAATCGGCGCCCAACGCGCGCGGGTCGGCCATCATACAAAAAAGCCCCGCGCCTGCGAACCCCGCTGAACAGGACTCTGACGGGGGGCTTCTCTATAAATGGCGATTAATGATGTGCCAATAGCTCGGTCAGGCCCGAAACCTGAGCGATTTCGCGCATGTCTTCAGGCATGGCACGAATGCTCAATGGCTTGTTCAGGGCTTGTGCGTCACGGATAAAACACAGCAGCAACGACAAACCGACGCTGCTGGATTTGGTGACGGCCGAGCAATCCACCACAAGGGATTTGGCCAGCGCTTTTTTGATCAGCGCCTGGCCTTCCTTACGTAAGCGGGGGCCGGTCTGGTAGTCAAGCACGCCACTGAGGCGCAGCTCGCTTTCACCGGCCAGGGTCACGGCACCCTCACTCATTTGTCGATGGCCTTGTCAGTCTCTTGCTTGACCTTGGCCACTTCGCCAGCCCAGTTATCAATGGTCTTATCCAGATCGTTGCCGTTTTTCTGCATGGCATCGGCGAATTGATCACGGAACAACTTGCCGATGTTGATGCCATTGACGATCACGTTACGTACTTTCCACTCGCCGTTCACCTTGTTAAGGGTGTAGGACAACGGGTAAGTCGCGCCGTTATCGCCTTTAACGATCATGTCAACGCTAGTGCGATCGCACTTCTTATCACCGGTGGAATCGTTGCATTCATTCTTGGGCGGGCTAACAGTGATGCCCTGGTTTTTGAACTCCAGCAAGGCATTGCCGTAGAACTGCATGAGGCTGCGCTTGAAGTTCTCTTGGAACCGCTGCATTTGTGCTGGCGTTGCCTTGCGCGAGTACTTGACGGTCATGATGCTTTTGGAGATGCCTTCCACATCCACCGCGGGCCCGACAATAGTGTTCAGGGCATCGTAAAACTTGCTCGGGTTTTGTTTGTATTGCTCTTTGTTGGCCGTCAGGTCAGCCAGCAAACGTGTGGTGGTGTCTTGAACGATGTCGTGGGCCGATTGCCCCGGTGCTGCATTCGCCATCAGAGGAAGTGCGGCCGCCAAAACAACCAGCAGGCCACGGCGCAAGAGAGAAATCATCGAAACACTCCTTATTTGGCGTCTTTGCTAACGGTATTGAGCAGGAACTTGCCGATCAGGTCTTCCAGAACCAGTGACGACTGGGTGTCGTGAATAGTTCCGCCGTTCTTGAGCAGCTCATCCTCCCCGCCCACGCTAATACCGATGTATTTCTCACCCAGCAGGCCTGCCGTGAGAATAGACGCTGTCGAATCCACCGGCAGGTTATCCACGTCTTTTTCGATCTGCAGCGTGACGCGGGCCGTGAAGTTGTCACGGTCCAGGTCGATCGCGGTCACCTTGCCGATGGTGACGCCCGCCATGGACACCTTGGCGCGCACGGTCAGGCCGGCAATATTGTCGAAGTAGGCATACAGCTTGTAGGTGTCACTGCTGGCGGTCGGGGACAGTCCACTGACCCGTAGGGCGAGCAACAGCAAAGCCAGGATGCCAGCCAGCAGGAACAGGCCGACACCGATTTCCATGGTGCGGTTTTGCATCAGAAATCTCCAAACATCAAGGCGGTCAAAATAAAGTCCAGCCCGAGTACAGCCAATGAGGCATACACCACGGTCTTGGTAGTGGCACGGCTGATCCCCTCTGAAGTGGGCTCGCAGTCATAACCTTGAAACACGGCAATCCAGGTCACTACAAAGGCAAAAACGATGCTTTTGATGATCCCGTTAAGCACGTCACCGGTGAAGGTCACGCTGTTCTGCATATTGGCCCAGTAGGAGCCGTCATAGACCCCCAGCCAGTCCACCGCCACCCACGAACCGCCCCAAATCCCGACCACGCTGAAAATCATGGCCAGCACAGGCAGAGAAATGAACCCGGCCCACATCCGCGGCGCAATGATGTATTTCAGCGGATCGACACCAATCATTTCCAGGCTGGACAGTTGCTCGGTCGATTTCATGTTGCCGATTTCAGCGGTCAGTGCAGACCCGGCCCGACCGGCGAACAACAGCGCGGTCACCACCGGCCCCAGCTCACGCAACAGGGTCAGGGCCACCATCTGCCCCACCGCCTGCTCCGAGCCATAGCTGGACAGGATGCTGAAGCCTTGCAGCGCCAGCACCATGCCGATGAAGACGCCGGAAACCACGATGATGACCAGAGACATGACACCCACGGAATGCAGTTGCTTGAGCAACAGCCCAAACCCGCCGCCGATTCCGCCGCGCCCCAGCAATGCGTGAAACAGGAAAATCGTCGAACGCCCCAGTACCGAGACCATGTCGATCCCGGCCCGGCCGAACAATCCGACGCGGTCCAACATTGATTGTTTGCGCATCAGCGCTTCCCCAGAAGATCGGTTCGGTAGTCCGACGCCGGAAAGTGAAACGGAACCGGACCGTCGGGATCGCCAGTCATGAACTGACGGATGCGCGGGTTATCGGCATTCATCAACTCTTGCGGCGTACCCTGCCCCAGCACCTGACCATCGCCCACTACGTATAAATAGTCGGCAATGCTCGCTGTTTCGGCCAAATCGTGAGAAACCACAATACTGGTGATGCCCAATGCGTCATTCAGCAGACGGATAAGGCGCACCAGCACCCCCATGGCAATGGGGTCCTGGCCGACAAACGGTTCGTCGTACATCAGGATTTGCGGATCCAGCGCGATGGCGCGAGCCAGCGCCACACGGCGTTTCATACCGCCAGACAGCTCGTCCGGCATCAGGTCAATGGCTCCGCGCAACCCGACCGCCTGCAACTTGAGCAGCACGATGTCGCGGATCATTTCTTCCGGCAGCTCGGTATGCACGCGCAGCGGGAAGGCAACGTTTTCGAATACATCCAGATCGGTAAACAGGGCGCCGCTCTGAAACAGCACGCCCATATGCTTGCGCGCGTCGAACAGATCGCTGCGCGACAGGGTCGGCAGGTTCTGGCCGTTGACCCACACTTCGCCGTTGCTGGGACGCAGTTGCATGCCCATCAAGCGCAACAGGGTGGTCTTGCCGCAGCCGGACGGACCCATGATCCCCGTGACTTTGCCACGCGGGATACGAATATCGACGTTATTGAAAATGCTGCGCGAACCGCGCTTGAAGGAAACTCCCTTCAGCTCGACCGCGTAGGCGTTATCGGCACTCATCTAAACTCCTTGCGATGCAGCCTCTGCCTCTAACCGGACATCAAGCTTCTTTTCAGGAAGCGCGCGTTCCTTGAGCGGGCCGAACTGGCGGCGAACTATATCACTGCTGTTACTGACCGCCAAAGGCCGAAGGAGTGCCCATTCAGGTTAAGGACAGTGAAAAATGAGTAAATCATCCTAAAGTCCAGTAGAGCTTTGTTGCATGAGACAACAAAGCATGACGAACACACGTGAGGGAATTGCTCAGAACCGCTATAATCGCCGCCTTTTCTCAGGCTACCCGACTTCAAACATGAGCCAATCCAGCGACCTGATTCAATCTGCACAACGCACCATCCGCCTCGAACTGGAAGCCGTAGAAGATTTACTGCCCCGGATCGACGCTGATTTCGTACGCGCTTGCGAGATGATTCTAGCGAGCAAGGGTCGAGTCGTCGTAGTCGGCATGGGCAAGTCCGGGCATATCGGCAATAAAATCGCCGCCACCCTGGCCAGCACCGGCACCACGGCTTTCTTTGTTCACCCGGCCGAAGCCAGCCACGGCGACATGGGCATGATTACCCGCGACGACATCATCCTCGCGCTGTCGAACTCGGGCTCCACCGCCGAGATCGTCACATTGCTCCCTCTTATCAAACGCCTCGGCATCCAGCTCATCAGCATGACTGGCAATCCCGAGTCCCCGCTGGCCAAGGCTGCCGACGTTAGCCTGGATGCCCGCGTGGCCCAAGAAGCCTGCCCATTGAACCTGGCGCCTACGTCATCGACCACGGCCACGCTGGTACTGGGCGATGCGCTGGCCATTGCCTTGCTCGAAGCCCGCGGGTTCACGGCTGAGGATTTCGCCTTCTCGCACCCTGGCGGTGCACTGGGTCGCCGCTTGCTGCTTAAAGTTGAAAATGTCATGCACTCGGGTGATGAACTGCCTCAAGTGGTACGCGGCACGCTGCTCAGGGACGCCCTGATGGAGATGACCCATAAAGGGCTGGGCATGACCGTTGTCACTGAAGCGGACGGCACACTGGCCGGGATCTTCACCGACGGC
Organism: Pseudomonas sp. BS-2016; assembly: GCF_001806145.1. Classification (NCBI taxonomy): domain Bacteria; kingdom Pseudomonadati; phylum Pseudomonadota; class Gammaproteobacteria; order Pseudomonadales; family Pseudomonadaceae; genus Pseudomonas; species Pseudomonas sp. BS-2016. The sequence goes on along the minus strand of NZ_MLCT01000014.1, from coordinate 41,111 downwards.
GACTTGCGCCGCACGCTGGATCGCGAAATCGATATCCGCAACGCGACTATCGATACGGTGATGACACCTCACGGCAAAACAGCCCGCGCCGACATGCTCGCCGCCGAGGCCCTTAAAATCATGGAAGACCATAAAATCAGCGCGCTGGTTGTCGTCGACAAGGACGACCGCCCAGTCGGTGCCTTGAACATGCACGATTTGTTGCGCGCAGGAGTGATGTAATGACCAACGATTTGCTCAAACGCGGCAAAGCCATCAAGCTCGCCGTTTTCGACGTTGACGGTGTACTGACTGATGGCCGGCTGTACTTCCTTGAAGACGGCAGCGAGTTCAAGACCTTCAATACCCTCGACGGCCAGGGCATCAAGATGCTGATGGCAGCCGGCGTTCAGACGGCAATCATCAGTGGTCGCAAGACTCCGGTCGTTGAGCGTCGCGCGCAAAACCTGGGTATCGCGCACCTGTATCAGGGTCGAGAAGATAAATTGGTGGTATTGGACGAGCTTCTCGGCCAACTCAACCTAAGCTATGAACAGGTTGCCTATCTGGGCGACGACCTGCCGGATTTACCGGTTATCCGTCGCGTAGGCCTGGGCATGGCTGTGGCCAATGCCGCCAGTTTCGTACGCGAGCACGCCCACGGTATTACCCAGGCACGCGGCGGTGAAGGCGCCGCACGTGAATTCTGCGAACTGATCCTGCGCGCCCAAGGCCGTCTGGATGCCGCTCACGCGGCCTACTTATAGAGCTTTCTATGCTGAGTAAAAAAATTCGCAACTTCCTGTTATTCGGTGTCATTGCGGCGCTGTTTGCAGCCGTGGGCTACTGGAATATCAGCCCGGAACGCTTCCTCGACAAACCTGCCGTGGCGGTGGATGAGCACGCGATCGACTATTACGCCATCAACGCCCACAGCCTTCAGTATTTGCCGGACGGCAAGCTGCAATATGAAATGACGTCCGACAAGGTTGAACACCTCAAGGCTTCCGAAGTGACGCTGCTGACCAACCCGGACCTGCAGATGTACCGCGGAACCACGTTCCCGTGGCATGTTCAAAGTGAGCGCGGCGAGGTCAACCCGGACGGCACGGAGGTCGAGCTGATCGACTCGGTACGTGTCGCCCGCACCGACGAACGCAACCGTGAGCTGATTATCACCAGCTCACGCATGACAGTATTCCCACAGAAGCAATATGCGCAGACCGAGCAAGCCGTTAGAATCGACGGCGCTGGCGGTGTGACCACTGCCAAGGGAATGAAAGCATATTTGAAAGACGGCAGGATGGACCTGCTGTCCAACGTAAGAGGACAGTATGAGTCTCGTTAAAACCCTCCCTTTATTGCTCAGCTTGAGCGCAGCACTGGGAAGCGTGAGCGCCTGGGCTCTGCCGAACGACACCGAACAGCCTATCCGTATTCAGGCCAACGAAGCGCAGCTGGATGACAAGAAAGGCGTCGCAACCTACAAGGGCGACGTCATCATCACGCAAGGCTCGATGAAAATTACCGGCAATACCGTCACGATCACCCGCAACGCGGCTGGCGAAATTGACGTCGTGACCTCGATCGGCAATCTGGCCTACTTCGAACAACTGCAAAAAGCCACTGACCCGGTTCCGGTCAAAGCCTACGCAGTGACCATTCAGTACCATGCACCGCAAAACCGCATCGTCCTGATCGACAAGGCCAAAGTGATCAACGACGGCAATACCACTGAAGGCGAGAAAATCGTCTACGACACGGTCAAGCAAGTGGCCAACGCCGGTCGCGCCAACGGTAGCAGCGTGACTGCTCCTCGTCCGCGCATCGACATGGTGATCCAGCCGAAGAAAAAAACTGACGCGAAGGCCAAGTAATGGCAACTCTTAAAGCCCAGCATTTGGCTAAAAGCTACAAGAGCCGTCAGGTGGTGCGCGATGTCAGCCTGTCGATCGACAGCGGGCAGATCGTGGGCCTGCTCGGCCCTAACGGCGCCGGCAAGACCACCTGCTTTTACATGATTGTGGGCCTGGTGCAGGCTGACCAGGGTCGCGTGCTGATCGACGACCTGGATGTCAGCCACCAACCCATGCACGGCCGCGCACGCGCCGGTATCGGTTATCTGCCGCAGGAAGCCTCGATTTTCCGCAAGCTCTCGGTCGCCGATAACATCATGGCGATTCTCGAGACACGCAAGGAGCTCGACAAAGCAGGTCGTCGCAAGGAGCTGGAAAGCCTATTACAGGAATTCCACATCAACCATATCCGCGACAACCTGGGCATGAGCCTGTCGGGTGGCGAGCGCCGCCGGGTGGAAATCGCCCGCGCACTGGCTACCGCCCCCAAGTTCATTCTGCTCGATGAACCCTTTGCCGGTGTTGACCCCATCTCCGTGGGCGACATCAAGCAGATCATTCACCACCTCAAGGCCAAAGGCATTGGCGTGCTGATCACCGATCACAACGTTCGTGAAACACTCGATATTTGCGAAACTGCCTACATCGTAAATGACGGACAACTGATTGCTGAAGGCGACGCTGAAACGATTCTGGCCAACAAATTGGTGAGAGAAGTGTATCTGGGCAATGAGTTCCGCTTGTAAGCCCTTACGCTTGTACATGCCTTGAAGGTGTTTTCAATTTGCTCCGGCCAGCCTGACGAATTGTAAACGCCTCTAGGCAAACGCTACGGTTTCAGGCATATAATTTGCTTATGTTTGGCGCTCACGCGCCCTTGTAGTGGATGGCGCCATGCGCGCCGGCGAATAAGGTGTTAAGCCCCTGCCATGAAACCATCGCTAGTCCTGAGAATGGGCCAGCAGCTGACAATGACACCTCAGCTGCAACAAGCCATACGCCTGCTCCAATTGTCGACCCTGGACCTGCAACAGGAAATCCAGGAGGCCCTGGAATCCAACCCGATGCTCGAACGCCAGGAAGAAGGCGAAGACTTCGACAATTCGGACCCCTTGGCCGACAACATTGAGCAAAAACCCGCCAGCGAAATTCAAGAACCCTCCTATCAACAGGAGTCCGCAACCACTGTGGATAACCTGGAGGAAGGTGAATGGAACGATCGCATTCCCAACGAGCTGCCCGTCGATACGGCCTGGGAAGACGTTTACCAGACCAGTGCCAGCAGCCTGCCCAGCAACGACGATGACGAGTGGGATTTCACTACACGCACGTCGGCCGGTGAAAGCCTGCAAAGCCATTTACTCTGGCAGTTGAATCTGGCGCCCATGTCGGACACCGACCGGCTCATTGGCGTGACCCTCATCGACTGCATTAACACGCAGGGCTACCTCGACGAAACCCTCGAAGAAATTCTCGAAGCCTTTGACCCGGAACTGGACATTGAGCTCGATGAAATCGAAGCCGTCCTGCACCGTATCCAGCAATTCGAACCGGCCGGCATCGGCGCACGCAATCTGGGCGAATGCCTGTTGTTGCAGCTGCGCCAATTGCCTGCAACTACGCCTTGGCTCGACGACGCCAAGCGGTTGGTAACGGACCACATCGATCTGCTGGGCGCCCGCGACTACAGCCAGCTGATGCGCCGCATGAAGCTCAAGGAAGACGAGCTGCGCCAGGTCATCGAGCTGGTACAAAGCCTTAATCCGCGTCCAGGTTCGCAAATCGAGTCCACTGAGCCTGAATACGTTGTACCGGACGTCATCGTACGCAAGGACAACGAACGCTGGCTGGTAGAACTCAATCAGGAATCGGTACCGCGCCTGCGGGTCAATGCCCAATACGCGGGTTTCGTGCGACGCGCCGACACCAGTGCCGATAACACCTTCATGCGCAACCAGCTGCAAGAAGCGCGCTGGTTCATCAAAAGCCTGCAAAGCCGCAACGAAACCCTGATGAAAGTGGCGACACAAATTGTCGAACATCAGCGCGGGTTTCTGGAATACGGCGATGAAGCCATGAAGCCGCTTGTGTTGCATGACATTGCAGAAGCCGTCGGCATGCACGAATCGACCATTTCACGGGTAACCACCCAGAAATTCATGCATACCCCGCGCGGTATCTATGAACTCAAGTACTTTTTCTCCAGCCATGTAAGCACCTCCGAAGGCGGTGAATGCTCGTCCACGGCGATCCGCGCGATCATCAAAAAACTGGTCGCGGCTGAAAATCAGAAAAAGCCGTTGAGTGACAGTAAGATCGCTGGTTTACTGGAGGCACAAGGTATTCAGGTAGCCCGTCGCACGGTCGCCAAGTACCGCGAATCCCTTGGGATTGCGCCGTCTAGCGAGCGTAAGCGTTTGATGTAAGCAACGGGCCACTGCGTTTCAGTGGCAGGCTTGCCAGCCTGCCGCTTTATGTAATGGCATCGAAGGAGAAACTATATGCAAGTCAACATCAGTGGACAGCATCTGGAAGTGACCGAACCGCTGCGCACTTACATCGGCGAAAAACTGGACCGGCTGGAGCGTCACTTCGACAAAATCACTAACGTGAGTGTGATTCTTACCGTAGAAAAGCTGCTCCACAAAATCGAAGCGACCCTGCACATACCCGTAGGGCCAGGGGAAGTTGTCGCAAATGCTGAGCATACCGACATGTATGCCGCTATCGACCTGCTCGCCGACAAGCTTGATCGCCAACTGAAAAAGCAAAAGGAAAAGACCCTCAGCCAGCTGCAAGGCGCGACCGGTCGTTAAAACCCCATACCCATGATTCGACTTGAAAACATCCTGACCCCCGGCCGTTCCCACGTGAACGTGCCGGGCGGCAGCAAAAAGAAAGCCCTTGAATACATTGCCAACCTGATCAGCCGAGAAGTGCCTGGTCTCGACATGCAGGATGTTTATGAAAGTCTGATTGCCCGTGAAAAACTGGGTTCAACCGGTTTTGGTAACGGCATTGCTATCCCCCACTGTCGCCTCAAAGGCTGCGAGGCGCCTGTGAGCGCCCTGCTCCACCTTGACGCCCCTATAGATTTCGACGCCATCGATGGCGCGCCGGTCGACCTGTTGTTCGTATTGCTGGTGCCAGAAGCGGCCACCGATGCACACCTGGAGCTGCTCAGGCAGATCGCCAGCATGCTCGATCGCAAAGACGTGCGGGAAAAACTGCGCAGTGCACAAAGCAACGAAGCGCTGTATCAGGTTGTTCTGGACGTACAGAACGGTCATTAATCATGCGCTTAGTCATTGTCAGCGGACGCTCCGGCTCCGGTAAAAGCACCGCCCTCGCCGTCCTCGAAGACAACGGTTTCTATTGCATCGACAACCTGCCCGCAGGCTTGCTTCCCGAGCTGGCCGAGCGTGCGTTGATTCACACTGAACTCGCACAGCCGCTGGTGGCGGTCTCGATTGATGCGCGTAACTTGCCCAGCCATTTATCGCGCTTTCCACAATTGCTCGAAGAAGTGCGCAACCGTCATATTCAGTGTGACGTGTTGTACCTGGACGCAGACGAAGAAACCCTGCTCAAGCGCTTCTCCGAGACCCGCCGCAGGCACCCGCTGAGCAGCGCCAGTCGCTCGCTGGCAGAAGCCATCCGCGATGAAACAAAACTGCTTGGCCCCATCGTTGATCTGGCAGACCTCACGATCAACACGACCAACCTGAACCTCTACCAACTGCGCGACACCATCAAGTTGCGCCTGCTGAACAAACCCGAACCCGGTACGGCCTTTCTGGTGGAGTCGTTTGGCTTCAAGCGCGGGATGCCGGTGGATGCCGATCTGGTCTTTGATGTGCGCTGCCTGCCAAACCCGTACTGGAAACCCGAGTTGCGTGAGCAATCGGGGCTTGATCAACCGGTGGCCGATTATTTGGCTGCCCAGCCAGATGTTGAAGAGATGTTCCAGGACATTTCCAGCTACCTGCTTAAATGGCTGCCGCGTTTTGCCGCGAGCAATCGTGCTTATGTGACCATCGGTATCGGTTGCACCGGCGGGCATCACCGCTCTGTGTACCTCACCGAACGACTGGGCAAGTGCCTGCAAGAAACCCTGAAAAACGTCCAGGTTCGCCACCGCGACCTTACTTGAAAGGATCTACCCCGCGATGCCTGCTCTGGAAATCGAAATCATCAACAAATTGGGCTTGCACGCTCGGGCATCTGCCAAGTTCGTCGGGGTAGCAGGTCGGTTTCCTTGTCAGGTGCGAGCAGGCCGTACGCCGGAGTCCATGGTCGATGGCAAAAGCATCATGGCCATGATGATGCTTGCCGCGGGCAAAGGTACGACCATTCATTTAAAGACCGAAGGCGAACAGGAGCAGGAAGCCATGGATGCACTGGTGGCCCTGATCAATAACTTCTTTGATGAAGGTGAATAACGGCTACCGCGAGGTTGCCGAGGGCGTGATTGAGAGCTCACAGACCCAGGCTTGCTGCGCAATCCTTCGCCGCCTCGTACCTACCGAGACAGCGAACCTGACTGCGCCGCATGGCTCTACCCCAGCGCAGTGTCCATGACCATCATCACGCAGAACCCGATGCAGAGCCCAACGCTCGCCAGTTTTTCGTGACCGTTACGCCGCGATTCCGGAATCACCTCTTGCGTCACCACAAGCAGCATCGCTCCCGCGGCCAGCGCCAGCCCCAGCGGCAATAGAAGCTCGGCCAAATTCACCAGCCAGGCACACAACATCGCGAATACCGGCTCCACCAGCCCGGACGCGGCACCAATCAAGAACGCCCTGATCCGCGACATGCCCGCACCCGCCAGCACCAAGGCAATGACCAACCCCTCCGGCACATCCTGCAACGCAATCCCCATCGCCAGGCTGTCGGCGTCCGGCATACCGCCGCCCGCCGAAACGCCCACCGCCATACCTTCCGGAATGTTATGCGCCACGATCGCAATGACGAACAGCCAAATGCGCGGTGCTATGACGGGCTCACCCGGACGGCTGACAATAACGTCCGGCCCGGCACCCGACACTTTCAGGTCCACCAGAAACAAACACAGGGCGCCCAACAGAATGCCCGCACACACCAGCCCGCTGGATGCCCACGCAGACAACCCCAGACTTTCAGCCGCCGCAATGCCCGGCACAACCAGCGAAAACGCCGTGGCCGCCAACATGACCCCGGCACCAAAGCCCAACAACGTATCGCTGACCGCCACCGGCATGTTGCGAATCACCAGTACCGGCACAGCACCCAGCGCCGTACCCAGCGCACACAATGCCCCGCCTTGCAGGGCTCTGAGCATTTTGGGCTCGAGGTCCAGCCAGACCAATCCTTTGGCCACCAACAGCGCAGTGCCCGCCAACAGCAACAGCGTACCGAGGGCATAGCGAAACATTCGCACGCCGCCGACCGCCAGAATTTGCGTGCCCATATCCGCCTGAATCCTTGTGAGTAGCCTTAGACCATAGCTGCTTGGTAGCGGCGTGCTACTTCTGGCCAATTAATCACGTTATAAAACGCATTGATGTATTCAGGCCGTCGATTCTGGTAACGCAGGTAATACGCGTGCTCCCACACATCCAGTCCCAGAATCGGGGTGTTGCCGCTCATCAGCGGGCTGTCCTGATTGCCACTGCTTTCAATCACCAGAGTTTTGTGCGGCGTCACGCTCAACCACGCCCAGCCACTGCCAAACCGGGTCAGCGCAGCCTTGGTAAACGCGTCCTTAAATGCTTGCAGCCCACCCAACTGTTCATCCATGGCCTTTGCCAACGCGCCATCGGGTTTACCACCCCCGCTGGGGCTCATGACCTCCCAGAACAACGAGTGGTTAGCGTGGCCGCCGCCCTGATTGATAACCGCTGCGCGCAGGTTTTGAGGGAGCTGGTGCACACTGGCCACCAGCTTTTCCACAGGCCATTGCGCCCACTCCGTGCCTTCTACGGCAGCATTGAGGTTGTTGATGTACGTCTGATGATGCTTGGTGTAATGGATCTCCATGGTCTGCGCATCGATGTGTGGCTCAAGTGCGTCATAGGCGTAAGGCAGTGCAGGCAAGGTGTACGTCATATCAATGGACTCCTGAAGGTTGGCCGCTGACCGTTGAGAATGCGTGGCTGGATTGAGTAACGTTGCGCTTGAGCAACAGGTCTGAGCGCGGGTACTCGCCATGCTCACTGATGAAATTCAATAACTCGACATAGGTTTTACTGCTCTGACGCAGCGCGGCTTCTCGCAGCTCAGGCTTGAGTCGTGGGTTCTGGACGGTTTGCAGCAACCGCTGATGAATTGAGCATAAGTACTCAACGCTCTCTTCCGGCTGATTAAGGCGTAAATGCACGTCCGCCAGGTTGTGATGCGAAATCACGCAGGCCGCCACTGCTTCGTCAGCATCACTCCAGCGCTCAAACAACACTTGAGCCAGCGCCAGCGCTTGCAAGTAGTGCTCGCGCGCATCCACCAGCTCGCCTTCAGCGAAACAGCGATTGGCTCTTTCGATCGTGCGTTTCCAGTGTTCCATGTGCACCTCCAAAGCAGTGTCGGGGGGTTAGACGCCGCCTGCGGTCAGCTTCTCGGGGTCCAGCAGAACCTCAAGCTGGCTGCGTGGCAGGTCGGTGAACTCAAGCGCCACGTCAATCACCGGGCGCCCTTGTTTGTAGGCGGTCTTGGCGATTTCAGCGGCCTGTTGATAGCCAATGATCGGGTTCAGGGCCGTCACCAGAATGGGGTTACGCGACAACGCTTCCTTGAGCTTGACTTCGTTGACCTTGAACGTGGCGATTGCCTTGTCGGCCAGCAAACGGCTGACATTGGCCAACAGCTCGATGCTACTGAGCAGGTTCTGGGCAATGACCGGCAGCATCACGTTCAGCTCAAAGTTGCCGGACTGGCCCGCGACCGTAATCACCGAGTCATTGCCGATGACTTGCGCAGCGACCATGGCAGTGGCTTCCGGGATCACCGGATTGACCTTGCCCGGCATGATCGAAGAACCCGGCTGCAACGCCTCCAGCTCAATTTCACCCAAACCCGCCAGCGGCCCGGAGTTCATCCAGCGCAGGTCGTTGGCGATTTTCATCAGCGATACGGCTGTGGCCTTGAGCTGGCCCGATACCGAGACGGCAGTGTCCTGCGAGCCGATCAGGGCAAACAGGTCTTCACCCGGCGTGAACTGCACGTGCGTCAAGGCACTCAGTTGCTGACTGAACAGCGCGGCAAATTGCGGGTGCGCGTTGATCCCGGTACCGACTGCCGTGCCGCCCTGCGCCAGGGATTGCAGCGCAGGTTGCAGGTCCTGCAAATGCCCGATATTGGCCTTGAGCTGCTGCGCCCAGCCGTTGAGCACCTGACTCATGCGCACCGGCATCGCGTCCATCAAGTGGGTGCGTCCGGTTTTGACATGGCTGTGGACCTGTAAAGCCTTGCGTTCAATGGTCTCCACCAGATGCGTCAGCGCTGGCAAAAGACGCTCATGCAAGCCCAAGGCGGCGCTGACGTGAATGCAGGTCGGGATGATGTCGTTGCTGCTTTGGCCGCAGTTGACGTGATCGTTCGGGTTGATTGTTTCGCCCAGCACGCGGGTGGCCAGGGTGGCGATCACTTCGTTGGCGTTCATGTTGGAACTGGTGCCTGAACCGGTCTGGAAGATGTCCACCGGGAAGTGCTCCATGAAATCGCCTGCCAGCAGGATCTGCGTCGCTTCGACAATGGCATTGCCCTGAGCGTCCGAGATTTGCCCCAACGCCACGTTGGCTTTGGCGGCTGCCGCTTTGGCCAGAATCAAGGCGCGAATGAATTGCGCCGGCATGCGCTGATGACTGACGGGAAAGTTATCCACCGCACGCTGGGTCTGCGCGCCATACAACGCGGCCTCAGGCACGTGCAGTTCGCCCATGCTATCGCGTTCGATACGGGTATTACTCATCGTGAAATCCTTGCATCAGTTCGATTAAAGAAATGGACGGTTCAAGTTCACAGGTCGCCAATTGCCAGGCACAGCGTTGCCAGCGTTTGAGTCGACATCCGCACAAGGCTTGGGTTTCGAGGTCACGCAGCGGTCGCCACGCATGGTCAAGGCACATACTGCGCCAGTGCCAAGGCAGCGCCGTATCGGTGGCGGTGTCCAGCAAAAGCCGGAACGACGTGAGGGCAATCGTCCAGGACGACGTTGACGTGCAACAGGCCAGGTAACGGCCTTCGGCCAGATAATGCTCAATCAGGCGCGGCTCATCGGGCGCCAGCCCGCAGCGGATCTGGCGACTCATCCAGCGCCAGCTTTCCTGATAAGGGCTTTCGTGCAACACAGAACTCATGATCCAGGCTCGCTCGATAATGAGATTCATTATTAAGCGATATTGATTATCAAAACAAGCCTGCGAAAGGAGGTACCTCCCGGACAAAAACGTCCGTCACGCTTTCAAGGCGGGGAAGCGCAGGCGCTCAGTTTGCACGCAAAACTCGGCCCCATGAGGTTCAAAAACGCGAGCACAGGTTAAACACGAAAAACCGGACTGCAATGAGTCAGTTGAATCCCTGAATAGTAGTGCGCAACTTCTTGCGCACTTTGTGGATATTTCTCTTTAAATAATAAACCCACTTACTTAGATGCAAATACATGTTAAGTTGCGCCAACAAACAGGCTCTACGCCCTATCGGATACGCAGGATATTTTATTTAAACTTCATATTTGCTTAAGGATAAGCTCATGTTCTCGCAGGTCAAACAACCCGACTCAAACCTGCTAACTCTTGGCGTAAACCACCCTTCTCACTTCCTGATAAGCGACGCATCAATGATTGCTTTTCGGATGATTAGAAGAGGGAGCTGCTCGAATAACGCCAAGCCTTCATCTTGCCCAAGAACCTGATTCCAAGGGCATTGGGTCACGATCAGAACGCTGAAAACGACATTGAACCAATTGAAGTAAGCCATTGAACATGAAGCGATTTATTGCATGCATTGCAATGACAAGTGTATTGACCGGATGCATAGGCGCTTCGGTCATTGTGCCAAAAAGCGATCCTCGCCAGGTTGAACAGGCTCGCGAACCACGAGAGGGGCACAAATGGTGCGGGATAAGCCTGTGGCTCGTCTTTTTCCCCGTCCCGTTGATGTTACCGGTTTGCAAAATTGATACTGAACTAACATCCGATTTTTATAGCTGTGGGCCCTTGATGCACTTCGCCAAGTTAGGAGCACACTATAAGGGAAATGCGCTCTGCGGACGTATGCCGGCGGGATGGCCTAGTGACTGACGCAATGGCTCACCTGCATAAAAAAAGGCGCATCACTTGAACCGTGATACGCCTTTTTAAAACAGTTGAGAAATCAGCTGCCGCCGATTTTCATCCGCTCAATCAACACAGAACCGGTGCGAATATTGCTGCGCAGCTCAAGGTCATTGCCCACGGCAACGATCTGTTTGAACATATCGCGCATGTTGCCGGCAATGGTCACCTCTTGCACCGGGAACTGGATTTCGCCGTTTTCGACCCAGAAACCCGCCGCGCCCCGTGAGTAGTCGCCTGTGACCATGTTCAGGCCGCTGCCCATCAATTCCGTCACAAACAAACCGCGGCCCATGCGGCGAATCAAGGCAGCCTGGTCTTCATCGCCATGGGTCACGAACACGTTGTGCACGCCGCCCGCGTTCGCCGTGCTGGGCATGCCCAATTTGCGGCCGGAATACGTGCTGAGGATGTAGGACACCAGTTCGCCGTCCTTGATGAACGGTTTGGCGTAAGTGGCCAGGCCATCGTTGTCGAAAGACGAACTGCCCATGGCACGCATCAAGTGCGGACGTTCGTCCAGGGTCAGCCATTCAGGGAAAATCTGCTGGCCCATGGCATCGAGCAGGAACGACGATTTGCGGTACAGGTTGCCGCCCGAAATGGCGCCCAAAAAGCTGCCGAACAGCCCTCCGGCCAGCTCGGCGCTAAACAGCACCGGCACTTCGCAGGTCGGCACCGGGCGCGAGCCCAGACGACGAGCTGCGCGCTCCGCGGCCCGTCGGCCGATGACGGCAGCGTCGGCCAGCAACTCACCCTGACAGTTCACGTCATACCAGTAATCGCGCTGCATCTGGCCGTCGCCTTCGGCGATCATCACGCAGCTCAGGCTGTGGCGTGTAGAGGCCGAGCCTCCAATAAACCCGTTGCTGTTGCCATACACGCGGCAGCCTTGATGGGTGCTGAGTGTGGTGCCGTCAGCGTTTTTAATGCGGCTGTCGGCGTCAAAAGCAGCCGCTTCGCAAGCCAGTGCCTTTTCGATGGCTTGCTCGGGGGTGATGTCCCACGTGTGGAACAGATCGAAATCCTTCAGGTCCCGGGCCATTAACTGCGGGTCGGCCAAGCCGGAACTTTCGTCCTCGGACGTATGGCTGGCAATCGCCAGCGCAGCAGCAACCGTTTCGCGAATCGCATCAGGACCGGTGGCCGAAGTGCTCGCCGAACCTTTGCGTTGCCCCACGTAAAGGGTGATACCGAAGCCCTGATCGCGATTGAACTCAACGGTCTCAACCTCACGCTGACGCACCGAAGTCGACAAGCCCTGCTCCAGCGACACGGCCACTTCGCAGGCACTGGCGCCCTGACGCTTGGCTTCGGCAATAATGTGCTCAACTTGCTCTTGCAGTGCCGGCAAGGCCTGCGGGCCGACGCTTTCTACTGCACTCATGGTTTTCTCCACTCAAATTCTGTTTTCGGAAGGGCCGCCGAGCGACCGGGCCGGACAAGCGGCCCCCGACTGGTTATCATGGCGGCGTTTCTTTGCGGACTGCCACCATGGTTGATTCTTACGACGACGCCTTCGACGGCGAAAAAAGCAAATCACAGGTCAAACGCGAGCTTCATGCTCTGGTTGATCTGGGCGAACGTCTGACGACGCTCAAGCCTGACTTGCTGAACAAAATGCCTTTGACCGACGCTTTGCGCCGGGCACTGGTAGATGCTTCAAAACATACGGCTCATATTGCCCGTAAGCGGCACATCCAGTTCATCGGCAAGCTGATGCGCGATCAACCGATCGACGAAATTCTGGCGATGCTCGATCAAGTGGATGCCTCTTCGCGCCAATACAACGAACGTTTCCACGGCCTCGAGCGCTGGCGTGATCGCCTGATCGAAGGCGATGACGATGTACTGGAAAAATTTGTCATCGAGTTCCCCGAAGCCGATCGTCAGCAATTGCGTTCGATCGTGCGTCAGGCCAAACACGAACTGGCTCATAACAAGGCCCCGGCTTCCAGCCGCAAATTGTTCAAGTACATTCGTGGGTTGGACGAGACTCAACGCGGCTTGCGTTAAGTCCCGTACGCGGGCGGGTTGCCCTGCAACCCGCCCGCAGCCCGTCAACTGCCCGTACCGCCGACTGTAATTGCATCAATCTTCAAGGTTGGCTGACCGACGCCCACCGGCACCGACTGCCCGTCCTTGCCACATGTCCCTACACCGCTGTCCAGCGACAGGTCATTACCGACCATCGACACTTTGCTCATCGCTTCGGGTCCGTTGCCAATCAGGGTCGCGCCCTTGACCGGACGGGTGATTTTGCCGTCTTCGATCAAATACGCTTCGCTGGTAGAAAACACGAACTTGCCGCTGGTGATGTCGACCTGACCACCGCCCAGATTGGCGCAGTAGATGCCCTTTTTCACCGAGGCAATGATCTCAGCCGGATCGCTTTCGCCGCCCAACATGTAGGTGTTGGTCATGCGTGGCATGGGTAAATGTGCATAGGATTCGCGACGACCGTTACCGGTACGGGCCACGCCCATCAAGCGCGCATTCAGTTTGTCTTGCATGTAACCCTTGAGTACGCCGTTTTCGATCAACGTCGTGCACTCGGTCGGGGTGCCTTCGTCGTCCACGCTCAACGAGCCGCGACGCCCTGGCAAGGTGCCGTCATCGACGATGGTGCACAAGCTCGAAGCCACACGCTCGCCCATGCGGCCGCTGTAGGCTGAACTGCCCTTGCGATTGAAATCCCCCTCCAGACCATGGCCCACGGCTTCGTGCAGCAACACGCCCGACCAACCGGAACCCAGTACGACAGGCAGGGTACCGGCCGGTGCCGGTACGGCTTCGAGGTTGACCAGCGCCTGACGCAAGGCTTCGCGGGCATAGCCCATGGCGCGGTCGTCAGTCAGGAAATAACGGTAATCCGTACGCCCGCCGCCGCCATGTCCGCCCCGCTCACGACGACCGTTTTGCTCAACGATGACACTCACGTTGAAGCGCACCAAAGGCCGCACATCGGCCGCCAGGCCGCCGTCGGTGGAAGCCACCAGAATGCGTTCCCACACCCCGGCCATGCTCACGGTGACTTGTTGAATGCGCGGGTCGAGGGCGCGGGTGGCGGCGTCGACGCGCTTGAGCAGTTCGACCTTTTGCGCACGGCTGATGACTTCCAGCGGGTTGTCCGGCGCATACAACTGCGCTACATCCTGCGTGGTGAAGGCTTGAACGGTGCCGTGCTGACCGGCCCGAGAGATCGAGCGCGCTGCACGGGCGGCCAGCCCCAATGCCTCAAGGGTGATGGCGTTGCTGTAGGCAAATCCGGTTTTCTCGCCGGACTGGGCGCGTACACCTACGCCTTGATCCAAATTGAAGCTGCCTTCTTTTACGATGCCGTCTTCCAGTGCCCAGGATTCGGAAATCTGGCCCTGAAAGTACAAATCCGCCGCATCGATCCCCGGCCCGGCCAGGTCACCCAGCACGGTCTGCAGGCTCTCAAGGGTGACACCGCCCGGTGCCAACAGGTGTTCGCTGACTGAGGTCAACAACTCGCTCATATTCACTCCGTCTTGGCCCGTGCTTCAGCATCTTTGAGTGCCGAACCCATGGGCCTGAATTAGCCTTGCGTGGCAGGTCGCTGTGCGCCCTGCGAAAAAAATCGTCGGTGGCTGACCACCGGCATGCGTGCCCTGATGGCCGCTTGTTCTGCTGCATCGCGTGGGGCGAACAATACGCCCTCACCTTGCGCCTGCTCAGCCAGCACTCGGCCCCAGGGGTCAATGATGGCCGCGTGGCCGAAAGTCTCACGTGGCCCCGGATGTACGCCACCTTGTGCCGCCGCCAACACGTAACATTGAGTTTCAATGGCCCGGGCACGGATCAGGATGTCCCAATGCGCCGCTCCGGTCACAGCGGTAAAAGCCGACGGCGCGCTGATCAGTTCGGCACCGGCTGCACGCAGCTCGCTGTACAGCTCGGGGAAGCGCAGGTCATAACACACCGTCATCCCCAACTTGCCGACCGGCGTGTCTGCCACGACCACCTGCTCACCTTGAGCATAGTCGTCAGACTCACGGTACCGGCCACGATTGTCAGACACGTCTACGTCAAACAAGTGCAGCTTGTCGTAGCGCGCCACCTGTTCACCGTCTGCGTTGATCAACAACGAACAGGCACGGGATTTGGCATCGGGCTGACCGGCAGGCGGCAATGGCAACGTGCCCGCCACCACCCATAACTTGAGGTCGCAAGCGGTCTGTTTCAACCAGGGCAGGATTGGACCTTCGCCCAACGCCTCGGCTCGCCCCACGGCGGCCATGTCCCGGCGCCCCATGGCCGCGAAGTTCTCCGGCAGCACGACCAGTTGTGCGCCACCGGCTGCCGCGTCTTCAAGTAAACGCCGGGCTTGAGCCAAGTTGGCCAGCACATCGCTTTGACTGACCATTTGAATCACTGCTAACGACATGCCCTGCTCCTCGGTCGCGCTTACTTCTTCTCGAATGGCTTGTCGAAGGTGATCTTCGGATCCTGCCATGGCCCTTTGATGCTGTATTGCACACTCGCAAAGCGCGAC
Source organism: Pseudomonas sp. BS-2016 (assembly GCF_001806145.1). Lineage (NCBI taxonomy): Bacteria > Pseudomonadati > Pseudomonadota > Gammaproteobacteria > Pseudomonadales > Pseudomonadaceae > Pseudomonas > Pseudomonas sp. BS-2016. Next base: position 25,449 of record NZ_MLCT01000014.1, on the reverse strand, counting down.
ACCTGATCACCGATCAACTTGTTGATCAGGAACAACGCACCGCCGACGGCCGGGGCGCCCACCAGCAAAGCCGCGATCGGCAAGTTATTGGTCACGGGCAAGGTCACCAGCAAATTCGCATCCACTTGGTCGGTCACCATGTTCAGCGTGCCGCTCAGCTCAAGGTTGCTTGAAGGGCCGGTCATGGTGATGGGCTTGTTCGCGCGGTACACCCCGCGATTGGCTTGCAGCAGACCTTTGACGCGGTCGTAACTCAATCCTTTGCCGAACAGGTCGGAGAAGTCCAGGCGCAAGCGTCGACCGATGGAGTTGAAGTTCAGCAGCCCAAAAATGCGCAGCACCTGCGCGCTGCCATCGACCTCCACAAACTGGCCTTTGTTCAAGGACGCGTCCAGTGTGCCGCTGAAGCGCTTGAGGCCAATCCACGCCGGTGAACCTGGCCAGTTGCCATCAACGTCCAGTCGGAAGTTGTCACTGGTGACGCTCGGTGCGAAGCCCCAGTTTTTCAGCACGTCCGCCAGATTCCGCCCGCCCAGGCGGCCCTTGTACCAACTGTTGCTGGCGCCAGCAAAACCCTCCCAGCCGCCCGAACCTTCAAGCAGCAGGCCTTTGAGCCCCAGGTTGAGGTTGTTGAGCAACACGCCACGATTGGTGGGCCGCACATTGAGCGACCAGGCGCCGATCAGGTCTGGGCCTTGGTAGAGCTGGCGAATGATGATGTCCATCGCCGGAATTTTACGCGGGTCAACCGATGCCAAAGGGTCAGGGGCATTCTCATCAGCCACAGCTTTAGGGTCGGTCGCCGGCAGCCGAACGATCTGCATGGTGATGGCAATCGGGGCATGTTTCGCATCAGGCAGCGTGACCGAGCCGACTGCCTGTTTGCTGTCGATTTTCATCCCCCACGACGCCGGGTAGCGGTTCATCTGCAAGCGGACCTGGTCGAGCTGGGTGCCCATGGCAATCAGTTTGCCAATTTTGAAATCCGCACTGCTGAGCAATTGCTGTGCGCTGCCCCCCACATCCTTGCCCGCATAACGCTCCACCACTGCCTGCCACGGCGCCACGTCCAGTTCCGAGAGTACGCCGCGAACACGCAAGCCCTTGCTGGTCGGCAACGAGGCCGCTCCGGCGCCGAGGTACAACTCGCCGCGGCCTGCCTCAAGCTTGCCGTCCGGCGCGGCGAACGTCAGGCTCGCCAGGTTGCCGTAGTCAAACCAGTACCGCTTCTCGGCCCCCTGCAGGGTCATGCGAAATACGCTGTCACGGCTTTCATTGGTTGCCAGGCCAAACGGTGCGGGCAAATCAATCGCCGCGCCTTTGAGGCTGGAATTGACACGCAACTGGCTGTCCGCGCCGTCGAGCGTCAGTTGCAATTGATAGGGCAGGTTGCCGGAAACCGGAATCGGCTGGTTGAACTTCAGCCAGTTGGTCAGGGTTTTTACGGCGATTTGGCCATTGGCAACCACGCGAGTGCTGATGCGGCCCGGTTTGCCGTCGGCAAAAATCTGCGCGTTGACCGGCCGGTCGAATGCGCGGGCGGTGATGCCTTTGCCGCTCAGGCCTTTGGCACTGTCAAAGCGGAAATCACCCTTGAGCTGCGTCAGTTCAAGCTCCGGTTCGCTGATTTTGAGCCGCGCCTTGTCGGTTTTGAAATCCACCACGATGTTCGGTTCGACGCTGTGCTCAAGCGGTATATCCAAGTCGACCCGCCCGGTGAGCGGGCCATCACCCTGCCAACCGGCAAAGGTGTCAGCGGTGCCGATGGGGGCTTCTTGAAGGATTTTCAGGCCGTCGCCCAAACCGCCTGCAAAGTCCCCTTGCAACAGCAAGTGGCTGACCTTGCCGCTGGGAACGTGGGGAATATTGACTGCGACATCACGCACCTCGGTGTCGAGCAACTGGCCTTTGCTGGCCATGATCCGCACGCCGCTGTCCTCGATGAAGACGTCACCCGATACATTCCGTACATGGGGCCAGCCCGGCTGGAAGGCCAACTCGGCGCCATGCACCTTGAAAAACAGGCTGAGGGTGCGCGCGGCCGCGACTGCATCATGGCTTAACGAGCCCTGGTACTGGAAGAAGCCCTCCTCCACATCACCCTTGATGATGGCGGTGCTGAGCCATTCAGTCAGGGCCGGGCTCAAGACTTCAGGCAGGTATTTAGGGGTGAAACGGCCGTCGCCGTCGGTCAGCCCGACGCGCAGGTCCATGTAGTCTTCCTGCGAATGGTCCAGATGAATGCGGATCAGGAAGTCGGCAGCGATCTTGCCCTCTTCGCCCAGCACCTTGATGTAGGGCGCGATGAGGGTGAAGGTGTCTTTGCTCAGGGTCCAGGTCAGCAAGGCGTTGGCCTGCTGGTACTGCCAGGGTTTGGCGAAGATCGGGTCCAGGTGCAGCATGAAATCCTTGCTGTCCAGCCGCAGCTCGCCCTTGCCCAGGTCGCCGCTGATCAGGCCGCTGACATTGCGCGCCGCAGGTGCACCGTGGGTAGCGTTGAAACCGACTTGCTGCAGATTGGCCGCGAAACTGAGCTTTTGATCGCCGCTCACGTGAGGGCGAAAATCAGCCAGCACATTGCGCAGCGTGCCAGTCGCCTTGAGTTGATCGACCACTTTGGCCACGCCCTCCGGCCACGGCGCCAGCGCGTCCAGCAAGGGGGTGATCGGGCTCAGGTTCACATGATCGGCTTGCAGGTGCCAGCGCTCCTGCGCTGTGTCTGTGCCCTTGAACTGCTGCACTTGCGCGCGGGTTTCCCAGCGCGTATCGCCCAGGCTCATGGCCAGGGAATCCAGCACCAGGTTGTAACCCTGCTCGCCGCGTTCCAGCCAGGCATGCAAGGCCAGGTTGTCGATAGTGGCTGGCTTGCGGTCTGCGTAGGCACCGGTGAACGTGGGGGCGTTAAGTCGGGCGGTGGCGCTTTGCACCGTACCGTTGCCCCAATTGAACCAGAACTCACCACCGGCCTTGAGTGTCTTGAGGGTCCAGCCTTGGGTCATGCTGGACGGCAGCCATTTGGCCCAATTACTTTGCGGCAGGCTGACATACGCTTGCGCCGCGCCGTCACGCCACTGGCTGGCGCGAATCTGGCTTTTGACACTCAGCGCAACCGGCTGGCCATCGGGTAAGGTCAACCGCGCATCCAGGCGTTGATCGGAAGACCCCACGTCGAGGGTCAGGCCGACATACGTCAGGGTCATCGGCGCTTCTTTATACGGTTCCAGAGTCAACTGGCTGTCGAGCACGGAGAGACGCGCAACCTTTTGCAGCTGATTGAGTAACTGCTCGGGGTCCAGAGGCTTGTCGTCCTGGACTGGCAAACCTTCGAGGGTCCAGTGCCCGTCCTTGTCCTGGCGCGCACTCAGTTGCAAGCCATTGAGCTGCACGTGGGCGATACGTACTTCGCGGGCCAGCACGCTGCCCCAGACATCAGGCACCACTTGCACTTCATCCAGGCGCAAGGCGCTGCGACCTTCGCCCACCATCACGTCATGTGCCAGCAGCACCGGCGCCATGCCGCGCCAGCGCCCTTCGAGGCTGCCGATGGTCAATGGCATGCCCAAGGCATCGCGGGCCTTGGTTTGCACGTCGGCGCGGTATTCGGCAATCAGGGGCGTGAGTTCTCGCCCGAGGCTGACGTAGAGCGCCGTCAGCACCAGCAATAACGCACAAAGACTTAATCCCCAGCGGGTCAGCGCGGCAAAAAAGCGTGTCAGACGCTCCATGTCAGGTGGCCCCTTCAGTAATGATCGAAGGGGCTGAATGCAGCCCCCTTTTTAAATCCGGACATCCCGTGCAACTTCAGAGCAGCACCACGTCGTATTGTTCCTGGGAGTACATGGTTTCCACTTGAAAGCGGATCGTACGCCCGATAAACCCTTCCAGCTCCGCCACATTGCCCGATTCTTCATCCAGCAACCGGTCAACCACGCGCTGACTGGCCAGCACGCGATACCCCTCGGCTTGATACGCACGGGCTTCGCGCAGGATTTCACGGAATATTTCGTAGCAGATGGTTTCCGGGGTTTTCAACTTGCCCCGCCCTTGGCAGCACACGCAGGGTTCACAGAGCACCTGTTCGAGGCTCTCACGGGTCCGCTTGCGGGTCATTTGCACCAACCCCAACTCGGTAATGCCGATGATGTTGGTTTTGGCGTGATCGCGTTCGAGTTGCTTTTCGAGCGTGCGCAGCACCTGCCGCTGGTGCTCTTCGTCTTCCATGTCGATGAAGTCGATGATGATGATCCCGCCCAGGTTGCGCAGACGCAGTTGACGCGCAATGGCCGTTGCCGCTTCGAGGTTGGTCTTGAAGATGGTTTCTTCAAGATTGCGATGCCCCACGAACGCGCCGGTGTTGACGTCAATGGTGGTCATGGCTTCAGCCGGGTCCACCACCAGATAGCCGCCCGACTTGAGTGGCACTTTGCGGTCGAGGGCTTTCTGGATTTCGCTTTCAACGCCGTACAAATCAAAGATCGGCCGTTCGCCGGGGTAATGCTCCAGACGGTCCGCAATTTCTGGCATCAGCTCAGCCACGAACTGCGTGGTTTTCTGGAAGGTTTCGCGGGAGTCGATGCGGATTTTTTCAATCTTCGGGCTGACCAGGTCGCGCAGGGTACGCAGGGCCAGGCCCAGGTCTTCATAAATGACCGTCGGAGCGCCGACGGTTTTGATCTGGGCACCGATTTGGTCCCACAGGCGACGCAAGTAGCGAATGTCCATCAGGATTTCATCCGCGCCAGCGCCTTCGGCCGCTGTCCGCAGGATGAATCCGCCCGCTTCCTTGATACCTTCCTGCGCCACGCAATCACTGACCACCTGTTTGAGGCGGTCCCGTTCGGCTTCGTCTTCGATCTTCAGGGAAATGCCGACATGGGCCGTGCGCGGCATGTACACCAGATAACGCGAAGGAATCGACAATTGGGTCGTCAACCGTGCGCCTTTGGAGCCGATCGGGTCTTTGGTGACCTGCACCACCAGGCTTTGGCCTTCATGAACCAGCGAGCTGATGCTTTCGACCGCCTGACCTTCACGCAGGGAGATTTCGGAGGCATGGATGAATGCCGCACGGTCCAGGCCGATGTCCACGAATGCCGCTTGCATGCCGGGCAATACACGAACGACCTTGCCTTTATAAATGTTGCCGACAATGCCTCGGCGCTGGGTGCGCTCGACATGCACCTCTTGCAAAACACCGTTTTCTACCACCGCCACGCGCGATTCCATCGGCGTGATGTTGATCAGGATCTCTTCACTCATGGCTGGGTCTCGTTCAGGCGTCATCACAGTAGTGCCACGTTTCATGGGTGCAATAGTTAGCGCACGGAAAGGGTTTGCCAACAGGGTATGCCGAAATGTCCCAGCAGTTCTGCGGTTTCGCACACGGGCAAGCCCACGACAGCGGAATAGCTGCCCTCAAGCCCGGACACAAATACCGCGCCCAGCCCCTGAATCGCGTAGCCACCGGCTTTATCCAGCGGTTCGCCGCTGGCCCAGTAACGCGCAGCTTCTTGTGTGCTGATGTTTCTGAAACGCACCGCGCTGCGCACCACACGGGTTTCGCAGCGGGTTGCATCAATCAGGGCAATGGCGGTCAAGACTTCATGCTCGCGGCCAGATAACGCCATGAGCATAGCCAAGGCATCGGCTTCGTCGACGGGTTTGCCAAGAATCTGTCCGTCCAGCACCACGGCAGTGTCAGCGCCCAACACGCAAAAATCATCGCCCGGAGGCGACGCCGTGACGTGCTTATAACCTGCACGCGCTTTTTCGCGCGCCAGCCGCTCGACATACGCCGTGGCGGCCTCATTGACCAAAGGGGTTTCGTCGATGGCAGCACTGACGGTGCTGAAGGGCACGCCGATTTGAGTCAGTAACTCGCGTCGGCGGGGTGAGCCTGAGGCCAGATAAAGCGAAGTCATCGAGACATCTCCCTGTCAGTATGCGCAAACCAGGAAATGGCTCACGCTTCCATCAATTGATTTTGAAACGTCGAACCAGCCCGCGCAGCCCGTAGCTGACCCAAGGCCACAACAAGGCGCTGACCAGTGCAGGCAGCACCAGCGCCAGGGTTGGCTGACGGTTCCCGGTCAAGGCGCTGAGCCACAATTGCGCCAACTGGGCCAGGCCAAAGATGACCAGCAACACCAGGCTTTGCTGCCACATCGGGAACATGCGCAGGCGCTGTTGCAGGGACAGCACGAGGAAGGTGATCAGGGTCAGGATCAAGGCGTTCTGCCCCAGCAGCGTGCCGTAAACCACATCTTCAACCAGGCCCAGGCACCACGCGGTGACCATGCCCACCTTGTGCGGCATGTACAGCGCCCAGAAAGCCAGCAACAACGCCAGCCACAGCGGACGGAACACTTCCATGAACTGCGGCATTGGCGAAACGCTGAGCAAGACGCCAATGGCAAACGTCAGCCAGATGATCCAGCCATTACGTGAACGAATACCCGCCATTATTGCCTCTCCCGGGTGGTGGCCGGCGCAGCGGCTGGCGGCTTGGCTGCGGCGGGTGTTGCAACGGGCGCAGGTTTTTTGACCGCTCCGGCGGCGGGCGCAGGCGTTGCTGGCGTGGTGACAGCGGGCGCCGGGGCCACGGCGGGCACGGATGCAGGCACGGGCTTGGGCACAGTCGCCGGAATAATGGGCTGCGGCTCGCCGTTGTTTTCGGCTTCCTGGGCTTGAGCCGCGTCGTTGGCGCGCTCTTCAGGGGTGCGGCTGTCGCTGAAGACCAACAGCAAGTAACGGCTGCGGTTCAGAGCGGCTGTCGGCACGGCCCGCACAATAGCGAATGGCTGGCCCGAGTCGTGAATCACTTCCTTGACCGTTGCGACCGGATAGCCCGCCGGGAAGCGTTGCCCCAGACCCGAGCTGACCAGCAGGTCGCCCTCTTTGATATCCGCCGTGTCGGCCACATGGCGCAATTCCAGGCGTTCGGGGTTGCCCGTGCCACTGGCAATTGCACGTAGCCCGTTGCGGTTGACCTGTACCGGAATGCTGTGGGTGGTGTCGGTCAGCAGCAAAACCCGCGAGGTGTAGGGCATCAACTCGACCACTTGCCCCATCAGCCCGCGGGCATCGAGCACCGGTTGACCGAGCACCACGCCGTCGCGCTCACCCTTGTTGATGATGATGCGATGAGTAAACGGATTGGGGTCCATGCCGATCAGCTCGGCCACTTCAACCTTTTCGTTGACCAGCGCAGAGGAGTTAAGCAACTCGCGCAGGCGAACGTTTTGCTCGGTCAGGGCGGCGAGTTTTTGCATGCGCCCTTGCAGCAGAAGGTTTTCAGTCTTGAGCTTCTCGTTCTCGGCGACCAGCTCCGTCCGGCTACCAAACTGACTGGCGACGCCCTGGAACAGACGTTGCGGCAGATCGGTAATCCAGTAGGTCTGCATCAGCACCAGCGACATTTGACTGCGCACCGGCTTGAGCAACGTGAAACGGGCATCGACCACCATCAGCGCGACCGATAGCACGACCAGCACCAACAGGCGCACGCCCAAAGAGGGGCCTTTGGAAAAGAGCGGTTTAATAAGCCGCTCCTCCGGGGCAAGGATTCAATGTATTCATACGGCTTCAAGCGGCCTGGATGAAGATTGACAAAAGATAAACGCCAAAAGGCAGCACAGCAAAGTGCTACCTTTTGGTGATAACCCTCGAACTGCAACCACCGATATTATTCGCTGGAGAGCAGATCCATGGTGTGCTTATCCATCATTTCCAGCGCACGGCCACCACCACGCGCAACGCAGGTCAGCGGGTCTTCGGCAACGATGACCGGCAAACCGGTTTCCTGGGCCAGCAACTTGTCGAGGTCACGCAACAATGCGCCACCACCGGTCAGCACCAGACCACGCTCAGCGATGTCCGACGCCAGCTCTGGCGGGGATTGTTCCAGCGCGCTTTTAACCGCCTGAACGATGGTCGCCAGCGACTCTTGCAGGGCTTCAAGCACTTCATTGGAGTTCAGTGTGAAGGCACGTGGAACGCCTTCAGCCAGGTTACGGCCGCGCACGTCTACTTCACGCACTTCACCGCCCGGATAGGCCGTGCCGATTTCCTGCTTGATGCGCTCGGCGGTCGATTCACCGATCAGGCTGCCGTAGTTACGGCGCACATAGGTGATGATCGCTTCGTCGAAACGGTCGCCGCCAACCCGTACGGATTCGGCGTAAACCACACCGTTCAGGGAGATCAGCGCGATTTCAGTGGTACCGCCACCGATATCGACCACCATCGAGCCGCGGGCTTCCTCAACCGGCAAGCCGGCGCCGATGGCAGCGGCCATCGGTTCTTCAATCAGGAAGACTTCACGGGCGCCGGCACCCAGTGCCGACTCACGAATGGCGCGACGCTCAACCTGAGTCGATTTGCACGGCACGCAAATCAGAACCCGAGGGCTTGGCTGCAGGAAGCTGTTCTCGTGAACCTTGTTGATAAAGTACTGCAGCATTTTTTCGCACACGCTGAAGTCAGCGATCACGCCGTCCTTCATCGGACGAATGGCTGCAATGTTGCCCGGTGTACGGCCCAGCATGCGCTTGGCCTCGGTGCCGACGGCAACGACACTTTTCTGGTTACCGTGTGTCCGAATAGCCACAACCGATGGCTCATTCAGGACAATACCGCGCTCGCGCACGTAAATAAGGGTGTTGGCAGTGCCCAGGTCGATGGAAAGATCGCTGGAAAACATGCCACGCAGTTTCTTGAACATGGGAAAGGGACCCTAGGCAACGCGTGGGTAAAAAAGTGCGGCAAACTCTAACAACGACAGGGATTTTGGGCAAGGCGCCAATATGTTAAATTGGCCGCTTTTCCGAGCACCAGCCCCCACAATCGCGGCCATATGACCGTAGAAATGCGGTAGTGTTCCGACAATCTAACACACGGATAGCATCCGTCTTGTTTTCCACTGGAGAATCCCATGGCGCTTGAACGCTCCGACGTGGAAAAAATCGCTCATTTGGCCCGCCTGGGTCTGAATGATGCCGATCTGCCACGCACCACCGAAGCCCTTAACAGCATTTTGGGGCTGATTGACCAGATGCAGGCTGTCGACACCACCGGTATCGAGCCGCTGGCCCACCCCCTGGAAGCCAGCCAGCGCCTGCGTGCAGACGTCGTGACTGAAACCAATCATCGCGAGGCTTACCAGTCCATCGCGCCAGCGGTCGAAAACGGCCTCTATCTGGTTCCCAAGGTCATCGAGTAAAAGGAAGAGCCTGCATGCATCAAATGACTCTGGCCGAGATCGCCCGCGGACTCGCCGATAAAAAGTTTTCGTCTGAAGAGCTGACCAAAACCCTGCTGGCGCGAATCGCCCAACTGGACCCGCAGCTCAACAGCTTCATTACCCTCACCGAAGACCTCGCCCTGGAGCAGGCCAAGGCCGCCGACGCACGTCGCGCCAACGGTGAAACCGGCGCCCTGCTGGGTGCGCCAATCGGTCACAAGGACTTGTTCTGCACCCTCGGCGTGCGCACCAGCTGCGGCTCGAAGATGCTCGACAACTTCAAGGCCCCGTACGACGCCACGGTAGTGTCCAAGCTGGCCGCTGCCGGCGCGGTGAGCCTGGGCAAGACCAACATGGACGAGTTCGCGATGGGCTCGGCCAACGAATCGAGCTACTACGGCGCCGTCAAAAACCCGTGGAACCTCGAGCACGTGCCCGGCGGTTCGTCCGGAGGGTCGGCCGCCGCAGTAGCCGCCCGCCTGTTGCCAGCCGCTACCGGCACCGACACTGGCGGTTCGATCCGTCAGCCCGCCGCGTTGACCAACCTCACCGGCCTGAAACCGACCTACGGTCGCGTCTCGCGCTGGGGCATGATTGCCTACGCCTCCAGCCTCGACCAAGGCGGCCCGTTGGCGCGCACGGCTGAAGACTGCGCCATCCTGCTGCAAGGCATGGCCGGTTTCGACCCGCAAGATTCCACCAGCATCGATGAGCCCGTGCCGGACTTCAGCGCCAACCTGAACACTTCGCTGCAAGGCCTGCGCATTGGCGTACCGAAAGAGTTCTTCAGCGAGGGCCTCGACCCGCGCATCGCGGAGCTGGTGCACACCAGCATCAAAGAACTCGAAAAACTCGGCGCCGTGATCAAGCCCATCAGCCTGCCCAACATGCAGCACGCGATCCCTGCGTACTACGTGATCGCGCCGGCAGAAGCGTCTTCCAACCTGTCGCGTTTTGATGGCGTGCGCTTCGGCCATCGCTGCGAAGACCCGAAAGACCTCACCGACCTGTACAAGCGCTCGCGCGCAGAAGGCTTCGGCCCTGAAGTGCAGCGCCGGATTCTGGTGGGCGCCTATGCGCTGTCGGCCGGTTACTACGATGCGTACTACCTGCAAGCGCAAAAAATCCGCCGCCTGATCAAAAACGACTTCATGGCTGCCTTTAATGAAGTCGACATCATCCTCGGCCCAACCACGCCTAACCCGGCCTGGAAAATCGGCGCTAAAAACAGCGACCCGGTCTCGGCCTACCTGGAAGACGTCTACACCATCACCGCCAACCTCGCGGGCCTGCCGGGCCTGTCGATGCCAGCCGGTTTTGTCGACGGTTTGCCAGTGGGCGTGCAGTTGCTGGCACCTTATTTCCAGGAAGGTCGCCTGCTCAACGTCGCTCACCAGTACCAGTTGAACACTGACTGGCACACGCGCTCACCTGCCGGCTTCTGAGGAGAAACATATGCAATGGGAAGTTGTGATCGGGCTGGAAATTCACTCCCAGCTCGCCACCCAATCGAAGATTTTCTCCGGTAGCGCCACCACTTTTGGCTCGGAGCCGAACACCCAGGCCAGCCTGGTTGACCTGGGCATGCCGGGCGTATTGCCGGTGCTCAACGAAGAAGCCGTGCGCATGGCCGTGATGTTTGGCCTGGCGGTGGACGCTGAGATCGGTCAGCACAACGTCTTCGCCCGTAAAAACTATTTCTACCCGGACCTGCCCAAGGGCTACCAGATCAGCCAGATGGAATTGCCGATCGTCGGCAAGGGTCATTTGGACATCACACTGGAAGACGGCACGGTCAAACGGGTGGGCATTACCCGTGCGCACCTTGAAGAAGATGCCGGCAAGAGCCTGCACGAAGACTTCAGCGGCTCGACCGGTATCGACCTGAACCGCGCTGGCACCCCGCTGCTGGAAATCGTTTCCGAGCCGGACATGCGCAGCGCCAAAGAAGCAGTCGCTTACGTCAAGGCCATGCACGCCCTGGTGCGCTACCTGGGCATCTGCGATGGCAACATGGCCGAAGGCTCGTTGCGTTGCGACTGCAACGTGTCGATTCGCCCGGTGGGTCAGGCCGAGTTCGGCACCCGCTGCGAGATCAAGAACGTCAACTCGTTCCGCTTTATCGAAAAGGCGATCAACAGCGAAGTACAACGCCAGATCGAACTGATCGAAGACGGCGGCAAGGTGGTTCAGCAAACCCGCCTGTACGACCCGAACAAAGACGAGACCCGCGCCATGCGCAGCAAAGAGGAAGCCAACGACTACCGTTACTTCCCGGACCCGGACTTGCTGCCGGTCGTCATCGAAGACTCGTTCATCGAAGACGTACGCGCCACCCTGCCGGAACTGCCGCCGCAAAAGCGCGAGCGTTTCCAGTCGCAGTTCGGCCTGTCGGCCTATGACGCCAGCGTCTTGGCTTCCAGCCGTGAGCAAGCGGACTACTTCGAAAAAGTGGTGAGCATCAGCGGTGACGCCAAACTGGCCGCCAACTGGGTCATGGTCGAGCTGGGCAGCCTGCTCAACAAACAAGGCCTGGACATCGACCAGTCGCCGGTTACGGCCGAACAACTGGGCGGCATGTTGCAGCGCATCAAGGACAACACCATCTCCGGCAAGATCGCCAAAGTGGTGCTTGAAGCCATGGCCAACGGCGAAGGCAGCGCAGACGAGGTCATCGAAAAACGCGGCCTCAAGCAAGTGACCGACAGCGGCGCGATTGAAAAAGTGCTGGATGAAGTGCTGGCAGCCAACGCCGAGCAAGTTGAGCAATACCGTGCCGCAGACGAAGCCAAGCGCGGCAAAATGTTCGGCTTCTTTGTCGGCCAGGCCATGAAAGCCTCCAAAGGCAAAGCCAACCCGCAACAAGTCAACGAACTGCTCAAGAGCAAGCTCGAAGGCTGACGCACCGGCTACACACGATACCTGTGGTCACGGACGAGGCCTCAGGCTGCGAGGGGTTGCGAAGCAGCCCCCTTTATCGGGAAGGCCTCACCCGGCCTTGTCGCAGCCTGGCACCTCGTCAGCGGCTACACCGGTTAACACGCTTACGAGGATTCTCCCCCATGAAGCAGCTACTCGGCGCCTGCGCCCTGCTGAGCCTGCTCGCGGGTTGTGCCAGTCACGACATAGACCCGCGCGGCTATGACAAAACCGGCGTTGCCTCTTATTACGGCGCCCGCCACCATGGCAAACGTACTGCCAGCGGCGAACCTTTCGATCAGCACGCCCTCAGCGCCGCCCATCGCCAACTGGCGTTCGGCAGTCGCGTTCTGGTCACCAATCTGAGCAATAACAAATCGGTTGTGGTGCGCATCAATGATCGCGGCCCTCACACCCGTGGCCGATTGATTGATCTTTCGCGCCAGGCCGCCCGGCAGTTGGGTATGCTGCGCAGCGGCACCGCCAATGTCCGAATCCAGGGCTTGAGCGATTAATCAGGGAGTGGCTGCGATTTGGGCTTGAACGCGTTATCGACATGGAACCTGCTGCAATTGCTCTGCGGTCTCGGCCTGCTGGTCGCCGGTGCAGAACTGCTGGTGCGCTGCGCCGTCAGCATGGCAGCCACGCTCAAAGTCCGCCCGTTGCTGATCGGCCTGACCGTGGTCGCACTGGGCAGCAGCGCCCCGCAAATGACCGTCAGCCTGCAAGCCGCCTTCAATGACACCCCGGACATTGCCGTCGGCAGCGTGATCGGCAGCAACATCTTCAACGTGCTGGTCACCCTGGGGCTTTCCGCACTGATTATCCCGTTGCGCGTCTCTCGCCAGCTGGTACGCCTGGACATCCCGCTGATGGTGATTGCCAGCGCACTGGTGCTCGCCCTGGCCCTCAACACGGAACTCGACCGGCTGGACGGCGTAATCTTGCTGTGCGGCCTGACAGGCTACCTGGGCCTGTTGCTGCGCCAGTCGCGCCATGGCAGCCATCATCATGTCAGTCACGACCAACCCCAGCATTCCTGGCTGCGCAATGTGCTGATGATGCTCTGCGCCCTGCTCCTGCTCGGGCTTGCCGGTCGGCTATTGCTAGGCGCGGCGGTTGATGTCGCGACGCAGCTCGGGCTGTCGGAGCGCATCATCGGCCTGACCATCGTTGCCGTGTGCACGTCGCTGCCGGAGCTGGCCACCTCGCTGATTGCCGCCTTTCGCGGGCAACGTGAAATTGCCGTGGGCAACGTGATCGGCAGCAACGTCTTCAACCTGCTGGGCGTGCTGGGCATCACCGCACTGGTGTCCCCCGCGCCGCTGTCCGTTTCACCGAACGCCCTGGCCTTTGACTTGCCCGTCATGCTCGGGGTCGCGGCCTTGTGCCTGCCCATTTTCTACAGCGGCTACCGCGTTACGCGGGCAGAAGGCGTGTTGCTTCTGGGGTTGTATCTCGTCTACGGGCTGCATGTCGTGTCCTTCACCACCGGCATGCCGCTGGCCGGAAAACTCGAACACCTGATGCTGTTTTTTATCCTGCCGGCGCTGCTGGTGTATGTGCTGTTCAGTACCCTGCGCGCATGGCGTCGACAACACTGAGGAGTCTTCCCTTGAATAATAAAAAGACCGGACTTGAAATGCGCCGCCAGGTGATGGGCGATGAATTTGTGGACCGCGCCCTGGGCAACGCCACTGACTTCACGCAGCCGTTGCAAGACTTCGTCAACGAGCACGCATGGGGCGGTGTGTGGAACCGAGAGGGCTTGCCCCTCAAGACCCGCAGCCTGATCACCCTGGCCACCCTGACCGCGCTCAAGTGCCCTCAGGAACTCAAAGGCCACGTGCGCGGCGCGCTGAACAACGGCTGCAGCGTAGAGGAGATCCGCGAAGCCCTGCTGCATTGCGCGGTGTACGCGGGGGTTCCGGCGGCCATTGATGCATTTCGGGCAGCGCAGGAAGTCATCGACAGCTACGACGTTTAAATCCAGCCGCCCCACTGCAAGACAAAAATCCCGATATTGGTCGTGACCGCCGCCATCACCGTGGTGATCACGATGATGGCAGCCGCGAGTTCATGATTGCCATTGGCGGCGCGCGCCATGACAAAACTGGCCGCGGCAGTCGGGCTGGCGAAATACAGAAACAGCGTGCCCAGCTCCGGCCCGCGAAAACCGTACAACCATGCGCCCCACGTGGTGATGAGCGGCAGGCCAATCATCTTCAGCAAGCTGGCGCTGAAGGCCAGATCGCCACTTTTGCGCAGGGCCGCGAGTGACAACGTGCCGCCGATACAGATCAGCGCCAACGGCAAGGTCATCGCCGCCAGATATTCCCCGGATGCCTGCAACCAGCCGGGCAACACTATCTTGAATGCAGCAAACGGCACGGCTGCCAGCACACTGATAATCAGCGGGTTGCGAAACACGCTTTTGCAGATGCTCCACGGGTCGGATTTGATCACCGGGCTGTACACGGCCAGCACGATGGTCGACAACGTGTTGTACAGCAGGATCACCAGCGCCGCGAGCACAGCCCCCAACGAGATGCCGTAGGCGCCGTACATACTGGCGGCCAGCGCCAGCCCGATCACCGCGTTATTGCCGCGAAAGGCGCCCTGCGTGTAGATGCCACGGTCTTCGCGTGGGCACCGCCAGATCGACCAGCCCCAGGCCAACGCGAAGCTCACCAGGGTCGCCACCGTGAAGTAGCCCAAGACTTTAGGCTGCAAGGCGGCATTAAGGTCCGCGTGCACAATGCCCAGAAACAACAACGCCGGCATGGTGACGTTAAACACCAGAGCCGACGCGGTATGGATGAAGCTGTCATTGATCCAGCCGACACGCTTGAGCACTACCCCCACAAACAGCATGGCAAACACGGGCGCAGTGATGGTCAGGGTCTGAAGGAAGATAGCCAGCATGCCAAGCAATTCCGATTGCAATCGTCAGACCGCGAATCTTATGCCAGGGACAGGAGCAACACCTAATATTGAAAAGCCATTATTGCCCGGATTAATCGAACTGCGCGCGCATCCAGGCCTGGTACTGGGCCACTTCAGGCTCACCTTCGCGAGGCGCCCAAGGTGCCAGTTCGCCATCCCCGACAGGCCGGTAGGGTCCGGCTTTGCACTCGAACATCACGCTGTCAGGCTCAAGCACCACAAGGCCATGAAATACTCCCGGCGGCAGGTCTACGCCGAGGCTTTCGCCCCCGGCCATCAACACGCGCGTTTCGAGCAACTGACCGTTGCGGTCAAAAATCAGCACCCCCAGCTTGCCCCTGAGCACCAACAGGGTTTCAGCCTTGTCGCTGCTCAGGTGACAGTGGGGCGGGATGTACGTGGCGGGTTGCAGGCCCACCACCATGCGATGACAAGGTTCCTGCATCTGATGCAGGTTGTGGTGCTGGCGACCACGAGGGTTACCGGCAGCCTTCTCGGCCAGTTCGTTAAACAGTGTCTGATCGAGAAAGCTGGGGGTAGTCATGGTTTCAACGTCCTTGTTTACAAACCTTTAACGGCATAAATGCCGGCGGCGTTACGCCAGTAGCCTTTGTAGTCCATGCCATAACCGAATACGTAGCGGTCGATGCACGGCAGGCCTTCGTAAGTGGCCTTGAGGCCAGCACTTGCCTTGCGGTCGTGCTCTTTGTCGATCAACACCGCCGTGTGCACCTGACGTGCGCCAGCGTGATTGCAGAAATCCACAATGGCGCTCAGGGTGTGACCTTCATCCAGAATGTCGTCGATGATCAGCACATGGCGGTCCATGAACGACACTTCCGGCTTGGCCTTCCAGAACAGATCGCCGCCGCTGGTCTGATTACGGTAGCGCGTGGCGTGCAGGTAAGACGACTCAAGCGGAAATTTCAAATGCGTGAGCAGCTTGCCGGCAAAAATCAGCCCGCCGTTCATCACACAAAAAACCACTGGATTCATCTCGGCCATGTCGGCCGTGATTTGCGCGCCAACACGGGCAATGGCAGCCTCGACTTCAGCTTCGGTGTACAGGCAGTCAGCCTCTCGCATGACTTGACGGATATGCTCGAGATCAGCAGACATGACGCTCTCCAGGGGGGGTTGCTCAAGAAAAGCGGGCAAAGGTACGCATCCGCATGGCTCAGATCAAGCATTTATGGACTAACGTGCTGTTATGTCTATAGGACATCACCCCGGATTAGATTAATCTAGGCCGGTTTTTTTGCCTGCCCCGGAGCTTTTCCCTATGCCTATCCGTGAGATCCGCCATCCGCTGATCCGTCACAAGCTCGGCCTTATGCGCCGTGCCGACATTAGCACGAAGAACTTCCGCGAGCTCGCTCAGGAAGTCGGCGCGTTGCTGACCTATGAAGCCACCAGCGACCTGACGCTCGAAACCTACGAGATTGAAGGCTGGAGCGGCCCTGTTCACGTTGAGAAAATCGCCGGTAAGAAAATTACTGTCGTGCCTATCCTGCGCGCCGGCATCGGCATGCTCGAAGGTGTGCTGAGCCTGATCCCGGGCGCCAAAGTCAGCGCCGTCGGCGTTGCCCGTAACGAAGAAACCCTGCAGGCCCACACTTATCTGGAAAAACTCGTACCGGAAATCGACGAGCGTCTGGCGATGATCATCGACCCGATGCTGGCCACCGGTTCTTCGATGGTTGCAACCATTGACCTGCTGAAAAAAGCCGGCTGCAAAGAGATCCGCGCCATGGTGCTGGTTGCCGCCCCCGAAGGGATCGCTGCGGTAGAAGCCGCTCACCCGGACGTCACCATCTACACAGCGTCCATCGATAACCGTCTGGACGAACACGGCTACATCATTCCGGGCTTGGGCGATGCCGGCGACAAGATCTTCGGCACCAAGCAAAAGGACGCATAACATGCAGGACGAGTTCAACGACCCGCTCTGGCGCCAGATCCTCTCTGGCGCGCAGATGCTCTTCGTGGCCTTTGGCGCGTTGGTGTTGATGCCTTTGATTACAGGCCTGGACCCTAACGTTGCGCTGTTCACGGCGGGTCTCGGGACTCTGCTGTTCCAGATCGTGACCCGGCGCCAGGTGCCGGTCTTTCTGGCTTCGAGTTTCGCTTTCATTACCCCGATCATTCTCGCCAAGGGTCAATTCGGCCTGGCGGCGACCATGGGCGGCGTGATGGCAGCCGGTTTCGTGTACACCTTTCTCGGTTTCGCGGTAAAGCTCAAGGGCACCGGTTTCATTGATCGCCTGCTCCCGCCCGTGGTCATTGGCCCGGTGATTATCTCCATCGGTCTGGCGATGGCACCGATTGCCGCGCACATGGCCATGGGCCGCGCTGAAGACGGCACCGAGCTGATCCACTACCAGACCGCCATGATGATCTCGATGCCAGCCTTGCTGACCACCCTGATCGTGGCGGTGTTCGGTAAAGGGATTTTCCGTCTGGTTCCGATCATTGCCGGTGTGTTGGTGGGGTTTGCCCTGGCCTTCTATTTTGGCGTGGTCGACACGGCCAAAATTGCCGCAGCCCCCTGGTTTGCCTTGCCGCAGTTCACGGCGCCGGAGTTCAACTGGCAGGCGATTCTGTTTATCGTCCCGGTGGCATTGGCCCCGGCCATTGAGCACATTGGCGGCGTGATTGCCGTGGGCAGCGTGACCGGTCGCGACTACCTGAAAAAGCCCGGCCTGCACCGCACCCTGTTCGGTGACGGTATTGCCACCACGGCTGCTGGTCTGCTGGGCGGCCCACCCAACACCACCTACGCCGAAGTGACAGGCGCCGTGATGCTGACCAAGAACTACAACCCGAAAATCATGACCTGGGCGGCCATCTTTGCCATCAGCCTGGCATTTATCGGCAAGTTCGGCGCACTGCTGCAAAGCATTCCAGTGCCGGTCATGGGCGGGATTTTGTGCCTGCTGTTCGGCTCGATCGCGGCGGTGGGGATGAACACCCTGATCCGTCATCAGGTCGACCTGAGCGAGGCACGCAACCTGGTGATTGTTTCGGTCACGTTGGTGTTCGGTATTGGCGGTGTGCTTATCGGCACCGGGATGGGCCCTGAAGACTTCGGTCTCAAGGGCATCGCGCTGTGCGCCATTGTGGCGATAGCGCTGAACCTGCTCCTGCCGGGTAACGACAGTTGGAAAAAGAAAAAAGGTGACGAGCCGATTATCTAAACCGGCCTGCGTCACCTGCAACCCTCTCCCCTCGGGAGAGGGTTTTTTATTTCACAGCGCCAGCGGCGCCCTTTCGCATAACGTATTCAACGCAGCCGCCCATTCAGGGTTGTCGTTGAGGCACGGCACCAGCACCAACTCCTCGCCCCCCGCCTCGATAAACTGCTCGCGACCGCGATCGCCAATCTCTTCCAGCGTCTCGATGCAGTCGGCGACAAAGGCTGGGCACATCACCAGAATTTTCTTCACGCCCTCTTTGGCCAGCGCATCCAGTCGCGCTTCGGTATAGGGTTCGATCCACTTCGCGCGCCCCAAACGGGACTGAAAAGCCACCGACCACTTACCATCCGGCAAGCCCATTCGCTGCGCAAACAACTCAGCGGTACGCAGGCATTGCGCGCGATAGCAGGTAGCCATCACCGCAGGGGACGCGTTTTGGCAGCAGTCTTCATTTTTGAAACAGTGATTACCGGTCGGGTCGAGCTTGTGCAGGTGCCGCTCGGGCAAACCGTGGAAGCTCAGCAGCAGGTGGTCGTATTCCTGCGCCAGATGCGGTTTGGCACTGGCCACCATCGCTTCCAGATACTCGGGCTGGTCATAAAACGGCTGCAGGATTGAGAACTGAATCGGCAGCTTTTTAGCCTTGACCACCCGCTTGGCTTCTTCAATCACCGTGGTCACGGTGCTGTCCGCAAATTGCGGGTAGAGCGGCGCAAGGGTGACCTTCTTGATGCCCTGAGCGGCCAGCCGGGTCAGCACGGTTTCAATGGACGGCTCGCCATAGCGCATCGCCAATTCCACCGGCCCCTGCTTCCACTCGCGGGTCATGGCCTGCTGCAAACGACGGCTGAGCACCACCAACGGTGAACCTTCATCCCACCAGATTGACGCGTAGGCATGCGCCGACTGCTCGGGGCGTTTGATCAGGATCAGCGACACCAGCAAGCGTCGAACCGGCCATGGCAAGTCGATCACGTACGGGTCCATCAAAAACTGGTTCAAGTAGCTGCGAACATCCGCTACCGACGTAGACGCCGGTGAACCCAGGTTTACCAGCAACAGCGCGTGGTCGGTCATGCAACATCCTATTTCAGAGGCGGGCGGACACATCATCGAGTGCCGCTCGCAAATCGGTGAACTGAAAAGTGAAACCGGCTTCGAGCAAGCGTGCGGGGGTCGCCCGCTGCCCGCCCAATAACAACTGCGACATTTCGCCCAGCAATACGCGCAATACAAACGCGGGCATGGGCATCACGGCCGGGCGATGCAGCACGCGGCCAAGGGTTTTGGCGAACTCGGCGTTACGCACCGGGTGCGGGGCGCAGGCATTATAAGGACCGGTTGCCGCATTCTCATGCACAAGAAAATCAATCAGGGCGATTTGGTCCTGGATATGAATCCAGGGCATCCATTGCCGACCATTGCCTATCGGCCCGCCGAGCGCCAGCTTGAAGGGCAGCAACAGGCGTGACAAAAAGCCGCCCTCGGCTGACAACACCAGCCCGGTGCGCACCAACACCACACGTATCCCCAATGCCTGCGCACGCAGCGCGGTCTCTTCCCAGGCGATGCACAGGTGACTGGCAAAATCTTCACTGACCGGCGCGGCGTCTTCGGTCAACTCGCGCTCACCGCCATCCCCATACCACCCCACTGCCGACCCCGAGACCAGCACTGAAGGCTTCTGCTCGCGGCTTTCGAGCCATGCCAGCAGGGTTTCGGTCAGGGTGATCCGACTGCTCCAAAGCAACATCTTGCGCTTGCGCGTCCAGGGCCGATCCGCAATCGGTGCCCCCGCCAAATTGATCACGGCATCCACGGGGTCCTGCCCCAGCTCTTCGAGCGTGGCGATGCCCCTGACGCCTGTTCCACAGAGTTCACTCACCTGCGCGGGGCGTCTGCTCCACACCGTCA
Source organism: Pseudomonas sp. BS-2016 (assembly GCF_001806145.1). NCBI lineage: Bacteria > Pseudomonadati > Pseudomonadota > Gammaproteobacteria > Pseudomonadales > Pseudomonadaceae > Pseudomonas > Pseudomonas sp. BS-2016. The sequence continues at coordinate 5,232 of NZ_MLCT01000014.1, read as the reverse complement.
AACGATGACCTTGGGCCAACCAGTGACGACAAAGCTGGCGCCCTATCAAGCCTGTACCGCCTGTCAGCAATATGTGCATCTGTTCAACCTCGCAGGAAGTTTTATCGCAAGCACTGGTCTATTTTTAGAGAAAGCCCCAATTCGTCGCGCCGTCGGCTGTGTATAAGAATAGGCCAGATGGACCCAGCGAGCACGCTAAAACTTATACCAATAAATAGATTTGTACAGGTATTACCGTCGGCGTAGTCTGTGCAAACAGGAATCGAGGCCACTATGACTGTACCCATCGCAATCATCGGCACCGGCATTGCCGGTCTTTCAGCAGCGCACGCCCTTCAAACAGCAGGTCATACGGTGCACCTGTTCGATAAAAGCAGGGGCAGCGGTGGCCGTATGTCCAGCAAACGCAGTGAAGCAGGCAACCTGGACATGGGCGCGCAGTACTTCACTGCCCGCGATCGACGTTTCGTCGAAGAAGTGCAACGCTGGCAAGCCAAAGGCTGGGCCAGTGAATGGGAACCGCATCTATACAACCACAAACATGGCCAGCTGACTCCCTCCCCCGACGAGCAAACGCGCTGGGTAGGCAGCCCGCGCATGAGTGCGATCACCCGCGGCCTGCTGGGCAAATCCCACGTGACCTTTTCCTGCCGGATCACCGACCTGATCAAGGGTGAGGCACACTGGCACCTGCAAGACGCAGACGGTCAGGATCATGGCCCCTTCAGCCATGTGATCATCGCGACTCCCGCGCCACAGGCCACGGCGTTACTGGCCGTGGCCCCTAAATTGGCCAGCATGGTGGCCAGCGTGAAGATGGACCCCACGTGGGCCTTGGCGCTGGCCTTTGAAACCCCTCTGGCGACCAAAATGGATGGCTGTTTTGTACAAGACAGCCCGCTGGACTGGCTGGCACGCAACAGCAGCAAACCGGGCCGTGACAACCAGCCCGACACCTGGGTGCTGCATGCCACCAGCGCCTGGAGCCGACAAAACCTCGACCTGCCCAAAGAAGCGGTCATTGAGCAACTGCACGGCGCCTTTGCCGAGCTGATGCACTTCCCCACACCGGCCCCGATTTTTACGCTGGCCCACCGCTGGCTCTATGCACGACCCGCCACGGCCCATGAATGGGGCGCTTTGGCAGACTCAGACCTGGGCTTATATGCCTGCGGCGACTGGTGTTTGTCTGGCCGGGTCGAAGGTGCCTGGCTCAGCGGCCAGGACGCCGCCCGCAAGTTGCTTGAGCATTTGGAATAACGCCCCGCAGGACACGCTCCCCGGACGCCGCCTCGTGCGGCGTCTGCCTACACGGCCTTGGCGTGGGCAGCCTACTCGGGATGCGATACCCCCATAAACACCCAATACCTGTACAAGCTATTTGACTTGTACAAGATCAAGCCTATGATGACCTTAAGTTGTACATCAAACAAAAGATGTACAAGTAATTCTTGGAGGTTCATCACATGGCCAGCGCCGTCTCAGCTCATGACAAACCGAAAATCGCCATCAGCGCCTGCCTGCTGGGAGCTGAAGTTCGCTTTAACGGCGGCCATAAAGAGTCGCGCCTATGCAGCCAGGCCCTGAGTGAACATTTCGAATTTGTGCCGCTGTGCCCCGAGGTCGCCATCGGTCTTGGCATTCCCCGTCAACCCATCCGTCTGATTGGCAACCCGCAACAGCCCCTGGCCGTCGGCAGTGTCGACAGCGCGCTGGACGTCACCGGCCCCCTGCATGACTACGGGGTGGACATGGCGGCCGAACACACCGACATCTGTGGCTACATTTTTATGCAGAAGTCCCCGTCCTGCGGGCTGGAGCGGGTCAAGGTCTATCAGGACGGTGGCCGCCCGGCCGAACTCAGTGGCCGCGGCATATACGCCCGCGCCTTCTGTGACGCGCACCCCAACCTGCCGGTGGAAGAAGACGGTCGTTTAAATGACCCGGTATTGCGCGAGAACTTCATGACCCGGGTCTACGCCTACCGGGACTGGCAAGCGCTGCTCAAACAAGGCATCACACGGCGCAGCCTGACTGAGTTCCATGCCCGGTATAAATATCAACTGATGGCAAACCATCCGGTCCAGTACAAAACCCTGGGCAATTTACTGGGCAGCCTTGGCAAACAAGACCCGCGCGCTATTGCACCGCAGTACTTCAGCGAGCTGATGAAAGCCCTCAAACGATGTGCCACCCGCCGCACGCACACCAATGTGCTGCAACACCTGAGCGGCTACCTCAAACAATCCATCAGCAGTGCCGACAAGCAAGAGATCCAGCAGATCATTGGCCAATACTTGCAGGGCATCGTGCCGTTAGTGGTGCCGCTGACCCTGCTCAAGCACCACTTCCGTCAGCACCCGGACCCCTACATCTCGCGTCAGGTGTACCTGCAGCCGCACCCGGAAAACCTCAGCCTGCGCAATGCCATCTGACCATGAACGACGACCTGATTATGTCCAACACACCTGATACGGACTACAGCCAGGCACTGGCACAAGGTTGGCTGCCCATACGTGATGTTTCGCGTATTACGGGGGTCAACGCAGTGACCTTGCGCGCCTGGGAGCGTCGCTACGGATTGATCGTCCCCCATCGCACCGCCAAGGGGCATCGGCTGTTTTCCACAGAGCATATTCAGCGGATCCAGCAGATTGTGCTGTGGCTCAACCGCGGCGTGGCTGTCAGCCAAATCAAGCCATTGCTTGATGCTCCCGGTCCGTCTGACGAAGCACCCGGCAGCGACTGGCAGGTTTGGCGTCATACCCTGATTGAAGCCATCAGTGAATTGGCCGAGCGCCGCCTCGATGATTGCTTCAACCAAGTCATGTCGCTCTACCCCACACGCCCCTTGTGCGAGCGACTGTTGATGCCGCTGCTCGATGAACTGGAACAGCGCTGGCAAGGGCAGTTCGGCGCCCAACTGGAGCGGGTGTTCTTTCACACCTGGCTGCGCAGCAAGCTGGGCGCGCGCATTTATCACAACAACCGTTCGCTCAAAGGCGAGCCGGTGCTGCTGGTTAACCACTCGGACCTGCCCTTCGAACCCCAGCTGTGGCTCACCGCCTTGCTGATCAGCAGCAGTCATTGCCCGGTTGAAATGTTCGATGCGCCTTTGCCGGTGGGCGAGCTGGGCCTGGCGGTTGAGCGGCTGGAGCCGCGTGCGGTGGTGCTGTACTCCAGCAAGACCATTAACACCCAGGCATTGAACAAATTACTCAACGGCATCGAGTGCCCGACGTTGATTGCCGGTCCGGCGGTACGCATTCATTACGACGTGTTGTCCGTTAGCACAACCGAGATCGCAGGGCTGTGCCTGGCCAACGACCCCGTCGAAGCGCATCTACGTCTCAACCAACTCGGGCTTTTGTAACGCTCTGCAATGGGCTCAAGGAACTGACATGCAACTTTTTTGGCTACGAAGCGACCTGCGTCACATGGACAACACCGCCCTGAGCGCCGCCGCAGAGCGTGGCCCCACACTGGCGGTCTATGTGATCAGCCCGCAACAATGGCTGATGCACGATGACGCGGCCTGCAAAGTCGACTTCTGGTTGCGCAACGTGCATACCTTGAGCGAGCGTTTGCGCCAGCTCAATATTCCTCTTTTGATTCGCACCGCCGCCACGTGGGAAGACGTCCCTTCAGTGCTCCTCACGCTGTGCCAAGAGCAAGGCATTCAAGCGTTGCACACCAATCAGGAATACGGCATCAATGAAACCCGCCGCGATACGGCGGTGGCTCAAACCCTCGAAGCCCACGGCATCGCCTTCCACAGCTACCTCGACCAACTGCTGTTTCAACCGGGCAGCGTCCTCACCCAGTCGGGCTCGTACTTTCAGGTGTTCAGCCAATTCCGCCGAGTCTGTTACAACCGTTTGCACATGGCCCTGCCGCAGACACTCGCCGCCCCTGCGGTTCAAGCGCCCTTGAATATCCAAAGCGACCCGGTGCCTGCTGCAGTCGACGGGTTTGCCACGCCCGATGACGCGCTCCGTGCGCTGTGGCCCGCCGGAGAGCAAGAAGCCCAAACACGCCTGGCGCGCTTCGCTGATGAACACATCCACTATTACAAGGATGAGCGCGACCTGCCGGCCAAGCCGGGGACCAGCCAGCTTTCCGCCTACCTGGCAGCGGGCGTAATTTCCCCGCGTCAATGCCTGCACGCAGCACTCATGAGCAACAACGGCGAGTTCGAAAGCGGTAGCCCCGGCGCGTCCACCTGGATCACCGAGTTGCTGTGGCGCGAGTTTTATAAACACATTCTGGTCGGTTACCCCCGCGTCTCACGGCATCGCGCCTTCCGCCCCGAGACCGAATTTCTGCCGTGGCGAGAGGCCCCTCAGGAGTTGGCGGCCTGGAAACAGGGCCGCACCGGCTTCCCGATTATTGATGCCGCCATACGCCAACTGCTGGAAACCGGCTGGATGCACAACCGTCTGCGCATGGTGGTGGCAATGTTTCTGACCAAAAACCTGCTGATTGACTGGCGTGAAGGCGAACGCTTTTTCATGCAGCACTTGATTGACGGCGATCTGGCTGCCAACAACGGTGGCTGGCAATGGAGTTCTTCCACCGGTACCGATTCCGTCCCGTACTTCAGAATTTTCAACCCGTTGAGTCAGTCTGAGCGCTTCGATCCCGAAGGCACCTTCATCAAACACTGGCTCCCCGAATTGGCTGATTTGAATAAAAAACAGGTGCATAACCCGGCCTCAGTGGGCGGCCTGTTCGGCGCAGTCAACTACCCTGCTCCTATCGTGAACTTGAGCCAAAGCCGCGACCGCGCGCTCAGCGCCTTCAAAAATCTTCCTACCAGGCACATGTTGGAGATGAGTCATGACTGACGGGCGCAGAATCTGGCTCACAGGAGCCAGCAGCGGTATCGGTGCGCATCTGGCTCAGGTGCTGCTTGAAACAGGCGCTAGGCTCGCCGTCAGCGCACGAAACCCGCAACCGCTTACAGCCCTGTCTGAGCGCTATCCCGGACAAGTTCTGGTTGTCCCCGGCGATTTGACCGACTGCGCTCAGGTGCGTGAGATCGGCATGCACATTGCCCAGACCTGGGGAGCGCTGGACACCGTAATTCTCAATGCGGGCACCTGTGAATACATCGACGTCGACCACTTTGATGCCGCCCTGATCGAGCGCGTCGTACGCACCAACTTATTGGCCACCAGTTATTGCATCGAGACGGCGCTGCCCTTGCTGCGCGCCGGCTCCCCCCCCCCC
>NZ_MLCT01000139.1:0-1584 GCF_001806145.1 Pseudomonas sp. BS-2016 | reverse complement strand
GTCATGGCCCGGTAGAATCACCGCCATTTCACAGACCGCACGCCTTGAATCGGGACCCGATACATGTCACTTCGTTTGATCGTCAGCGCCGTCCTGGCCTTGATAGCCAGTACTGCGCAGGCAGAGGGTCCCGCTTCGGCGATTTCCTATACCCGCGATATCCAACCGATCTTCACCGAGAAATGCGTGGCCTGCCACGCCTGCTACGACTCCGCCTGCCAGCTCAACCTCGGGAGCGCCGAGGGCGCCGCACGCGGGGCAAGCAAAATGCCGGTGTATGACGGCGAGCGCAGCCAGGCCACGCCAACTACGCGGTTGTTTTATGACGCATTCGGTAAGCAGGCGTGGCAGCAGAAGGGCTTCTATTCGGTGCTGGACGCCCAGGGCAGCCAGGCTGCGCTGATGGCGCGCATGCTGGAGCTGGGGCACAACGCGCCGCTGGCGCCCAATGCCAAGCTGCCCGACAACATTGTGCTGGGGCTCAACCGCGAAAATATGTGCGCAACGCCCGGCGAGTTCAATGCCTATGCCGGCGCTCACCCCAAGGAAGGCATGCCGCTGGCGGTCACCGGCCTGACCGATCAGCAGTACCAGACTTTGCAACGCTGGCTGGCCTCCGGCGCGCCGATTGACGAGCAGGGCCTGGCGCCGAGCGCCAGGGAAGCGTTGCAAGTGCAACAGTGGGAAAACCTGTTCAACCAGCCGGGCGCCCGGGAAAGCCTGGTGGCGCGCTGGCTGTTCGAGCATTTGTTCCTGGCGCATATCTATTTCGAGAACGGCGAGCCGGGGCATTATTTCCAGTGGGTGCGTTCGCGTACGCCCAGTGGCCAGCCGATTGACCTGATCGCCACCCGTCGCCCCAACGACGACCCCGGCACCCAGGTGTACTACCGCCTGTGGCCGGTGCAGGGCGTGGTCGTGCATAAAACCCACATCACTTACCCCTTCAGCGCGGCGAAGATGGCGCGGATCAAGGCATTGTTCTACGCCGCCGACTGGCAAGTCACGGCCTTGCCAGGCTACGGCCCCGGCAGCCGCGCCAACCCGTTCGCGACATTCGAAGCCATCCCGGCTAAAGCGCGTTACCAATTCATGCTCGATAACGCTGAGTACTTCGTGCGTACTTTCATTCGCGGGCCGGTGTGCCGTGGGCAGATCGCCACGGACGTGATCCGCGATAACTTCTGGACGCTGTTCCAGGACCCCGACCACGATCTGTACGTCACCGATGCGCGTTATCGCGGCCAGGCCACGCCGTTGCTGGCCATGCCCGGGCAGAATGACGATGTGGGCAGTGTGCTGAGCCTGTGGCTGGCCTATCGCGACAAGCGCAACCAGTACGAAGCCTTGCGCCGTGACAACTATGCAGACCTGCCGGCGCCGAGCTGGTCGACATTGTGGGCGGGCAATGACAATGCCTTGTTGAGCATTTTCCGCCATTTCGACAGCGCCTCGGTGACCAAGGGCCTGATTGGCGAGGTTCCGCAGACGATGTGGCTGTTCGACTACCCACTGCTGGAACGCACCTATTACCAGTTGGCGGTGAATTTCGATGTGTTTGGCAACGTCTCGCACCAGGCCCAG
>NZ_MLCT01000138.1:0-1797 GCF_001806145.1 Pseudomonas sp. BS-2016 | reverse complement strand
CCTGACGAACCGCCGCATAGAGTTGCGCGCCAAACATCAATACGGCGGCGGCGGCAATACCCAGCGGGCCGGCCACGCCGAATCCAGCCAACGCTGCAACCCCCAGGGCCACACTGACGCTGGCGCTCACGATACTGAAGCCGGCGTTGACGTAATGATCAAGCGCTTCCTTGCCAGTGCTGTTCGCCGCCTTATGCAGCGATTGCTTGGCATTGYGATAGTCAAACGGCAACGTCAGCACCAGAGCGAACAGGCCGGCGCCCCGTCGCAGGGCCTGGCCAAGAGAACTGGCGCTGAAACCTGCTAACACCTTATGCCCGTTTTCCAGCAGTCGTCTGCCCAAGTGCTCCAGCGCCAACTCCAGTGCCGTGCCCGTGAGGTTGGCAAACAACTCTGCGCCTGTGACTACCGCCTCATTGATATCGCCGGTCTTGATCGCTTCGGCCAACGCGTTGATCGCACTGTAGTACCCGTAAACCTCCAGCCCCGCGCCCATTACCGCCAAGCTTCGGCTTTTCTTCGGCTCGACCCAACCAGGCATTCCCTCCAACTGCGCCGCTTGGTTGAGATTGGTTTTCTGCACTGAACGTAACAGCCTATCGAGCTTGCCCACTGCACCGGGATTTTCGTCTCCCGGCTTGACCGCCAGTAAAGGCGCAGCTTGTGTAGAGCGCAACGCCGCGAACTCAAATAGCACAGCGGCGCTGCTGTCGCTGACAGAACTACTCCCACGAAGATAACGCTGCAGTCTGGACGCCGAGAACCGGATTGAATCCAGCAGCGTCTGATCTGCCTCGCGTACCGCCAGACGATGGGTCTTGACCGGTTTTCCCGCCACCTGGGCGCCCATGGCGGCCAGGTCTATACGCGAGACAGTCAACTCGCCAACCACCAGCGGTCCCAGGCTCTGGTCCAGGGCGAGCAAGGTCTCAAGCCTCTTTTTAGTATGTGTTTTCGATGTCGTCATGAGTCCGGCTCCCTATGCCATCACGTTGAATAACGCGGGCGGCAGGCAATCGGTGCCTGCGATAGGGGAAATCATGGCGGTCGGTAATAGCCAGGCGACGGTAGATGCTTATACGCAGGGGCGACTGACTCATAGATATTTTGAGCCCGCACCGCAAGCGAGTAGTCTTGGCGCGGAGTGAAGCCTTGGGATGAAACATGGAACTGCACGTGGTAATCAATGGCCGCAAGGACCTGGCCGAACAGCTCTACCAGCAGTTGCGCGAAGCCATCGCCACCGGGCGGCTGTCGGCAGGCGCACAGCTGCCCCCCAGCCGACTGCTCGCCGAACAACTGGGCATCTCGCGCAAGACGGTGTCGGACACCTACGCCACCTTGACCTATGAGGGCCTGCTGGTTGGCAAGATCGGCCGCGGTACTTTCGTCAATGCCTGGGCGCCACAGCCCGACCGCGTGCAAACCGCCACCGACCTGGCGTGTGCCGCCAACCTGGGCAAATGGGCGGCACTGCCCTCACCCATGGGCCACCCCGCCCGCGAGGAGATCCTGCGCTACGAATTTATCGGTGGCGCGACGACACGCCACCAATTCCCCCAGGATGAATGGCGGCGCTGCACCCAGGATGCGTTGCGTCGCATCGCCCAGAACAGTGGCTTTTACAGCCAGCCAGAAGGCGTGCCCGCCCTGCGCGATGCCATCGCCGGGCATATCGCGTTTTCCCGAGGGGTCAAATGCCGCGCCAGCAATATCGTGGTCACCAACGGCGCACAGCAGGCGCTGGACCTGCTTGCCCGCGTGGTGCTTGAACCCGGCAGTCTGGTCGCGATGGAA
>NZ_MLCT01000137.1:0-1858 GCF_001806145.1 Pseudomonas sp. BS-2016 | reverse complement strand
CCGTTTTAAACCCGCCGATGCCGATGCAGTGGCTAAGCTGTTGGATCAGGATGCGTACGACCGCCTGATCAAAGCCAACGCTGAAGCCTGAGGAGCGCGCCATGACCGTTAATCTGACCACCGCCAACGAATTCATCGCCCGCCACATCGGCCCGCGCCAGGAAGATGAGCAGCAAATGCTCGCCAGCCTGGGGTTTGATTCCCTCGAAGCCCTGAGCGCCAGCGTCATCCCGGAAAGCATCAAGGGCACCAGCGTGCTCGGCCTGGAAGACGGCCTGAGCGAAGCCGAGGCCCTGGCCAAGATCAAGGCCATCGCCAGCCAGAACCAACTGTTCAAGACCTACATCGGCCAGGGCTACTACAACTGCCATACGCCGTCGCCGATCCTGCGCAACCTGCTGGAAAACCCGGCCTGGTACACCGCCTACACGCCGTATCAACCCGAGATTTCCCAAGGCCGCCTGGAAGCCCTGCTGAATTTCCAGACCCTGATCAGCGACCTCACCGGCCTGCCGATTGCCAACGCCTCCCTGCTCGACGAAGCCACGGCCGCCGCCGAAGCCATGACCTTCTGCAAGCGCCTGAGCAAGAACAAAAGCAGCAACGCGTTCTTCGCTTCGGTGCACAGCCACCCACAAACCCTCGACGTCCTGCGCACTCGCGCCGAACCACTGGGCATCGATGTAGTAGTGGGCGATGAGCGCGAACTGACCGACGTCAGCCCGTTCTTCGGCGCCCTGCTGCAATACCCGGCCAGCAACGGCGATGTGTTCGACTATCGCGAACTGACCGAACGTTTCCACGCCGCCAACGCACTGGTCGCCGTGGCCGCCGACCTGCTGGCCCTGACCCTGCTGACGCCGCCGGGTGAATTCGGCGCCGACGTCGCCATTGGCAGCGCACAACGCTTTGGCGTGCCACTGGGCTTCGGTGGCCCGCACGCGGCGTACTTCTCCACCAAGGATGCGTTCAAGCGCGACATGCCAGGCCGTCTGGTCGGTGTTTCCGTCGACCGCTTCGGCAAGCCGGCCCTGCGCTTGGCGATGCAAACCCGCGAGCAACATATCCGCCGCGAGAAAGCCACCAGCAACATCTGCACCGCGCAAGTGCTGCTGGCCAATATCGCCAGCATGTACGCCGTGTACCACGGCCCCAAGGGCCTGACGCAGATCGCCCAGCGCATTCACCAACTGACCGCGATCCTGGCCAAGGGTTTGACTGCCCTGGGCCAGAAAGTCGAGCAGGCACACTTCTTCGACACCCTGACAATCCACACCGGCGCCCACACCGCAGCCCTGCACGACAAGGCCCGCGCCCAGCGCATCAACTTGCGCGTGGTGGATGGCGAACGCGTTGGCCTGTCGGTCGACGAAACCACCACCCAGGCCGATATCCAAGCCTTGTGGGCCATCTTCGCCGATGGCAAAACCCTGCCAGCCTTTGCTGCAACCGAAAGCACCCTGCCGAGCGCCTTGCTGCGCCAGTCGCCGATCCTCAGCCACCCGGTGTTCAACCGTTATCACTCGGAAACCGAGCTGATGCGCTACCTGCGCAAGCTGGCCGACAAGGACCTGGCCCTGGACCGCACCATGATCCCGCTGGGCTCGTGCACCATGAAGCTCAACGCCGCCAGCGAAATGATCCCGGTGACCTGGGCCGAATTCGGTGCCCTGCACCCGTTCGCCCCCGCCGCGCAAAGCGCCGGCTACCAGCAACTGACCAGCGAACTGGAAGCCATGCTCTGCGCGGCCACCGGTTACGACGCGATCTCCCTGCAACCCAACGCCGGTTCCCAGGGTGAGTACGCCGGCCTCTTGGCCATCCGTGCCTATCACCAGAGCCGTGGCGAAGAACGTCG
>NZ_MLCT01000136.1:0-1685 GCF_001806145.1 Pseudomonas sp. BS-2016 | reverse complement strand
ACACAGCTATCGCAACCACCTCCTACAAGCGGCATTCACAATTTCTGATGAGTGATTGGGGAAAATTCCTCTGGCACTACGCGTTGGCGCCAGCCGTCGATCGTGGCACGATGGCAAGGTTATCGACCGAGACCCCCAAACCATGCCGCAATCCCAAGCCAAGAATCTGTCCTTGATCGCCGCCATCGACCTGGGCTCCAACAGCTTTCATATGGTCGTGGCCAAGGCCCAGAACGGCGAGATCCGCATCCTTGAGCGGCTCGGCGAGAAGGTGCAACTGGCCGCCGGGATCGACGACGAGCGCAAGCTCAATGAAGAATCCATGCAGCGCGGACTCGATTGCCTCAAGCGTTTCGCGCAACTGATCAACGGCATGCCCCCTGGCGCGGTGCGTATCGTTGGCACCAACGCCTTGCGCGAAGCGCGCAACCGCAACGAATTCATCCATCGCGCCGAGGAAATCCTCGGGCACCCGGTGGAAGTCATCTCGGGCCGTGAAGAGGCACGCCTGATCTACCTCGGCGTGTCCCACACCCTGGCCGACACGCCCGGCAAACGCCTGGTGGCAGACATTGGCGGTGGCAGCACCGAGTTCATCATCGGCCAACGTTTCGAACCGCTATTGCGTGAAAGCCTGCAGATGGGGTGCGTGAGTTTCACCCAGCGTTATTTCAAGGATGGCAAGATCACTCCGGCGCGCTATGCCCAGGCCTACACCGCAGCGCGCCTGGAAATCATGAGCATCGAACATGCCTTGCACCGCCTGACCTGGGATGAAGCCATCGGCTCGTCCGGGACCATCCGTGCCATTGGCCTGGCTTTGAAGGCCGGTGGCCATGGCACCGGTGAGGTGAACGCCGAAGGCCTGGCGTGGCTCAAGCGCAAGCTGTTCAAGCTGGGGGATGCAGAGAAAATCGACTTCGACGGCATCAAGCCCGACCGTCGCGCCATTTTCCCTGCGGGCCTGGCGATTCTCGAAGCCATCTTCGACGCCCTCGAACTGCAACGCATGGACCACTGTGACGGCGCCCTGCGCGAAGGCGTGCTCTACGACCTGCTGGGCCGGCACCACCATGAAGACGTGCGAGAACGCACCCTCAGCTCGCTGATGGAGCGTTACCACGTCGACCTGGAGCAAGCCGCCCGCGTCGAGCGCAAAGCCTTGCACGCCTTCGACCAGGTGGCTGAGGACTGGGACCTGGAGGACGGCGTCTGGCGCGAGTTACTCGGCTGGGCAGCCAAGGTGCATGAAGTCGGCCTGGACATCGCTCACTACCATTATCACAAGCACGGCGCGTACCTGATCGAACACTCGGACCTGGCCGGTTTCTCCCGGGAAGACCAACAGATGCTCGCGCTGCTGGTGCGCGGCCATCGCCGCAACATTCCCAAGGACAAGTTTGCCGAATTCGGTAAAGACGGCATCAAGCTGATCCGCCTGTGCGCGCTGCTGCGCTTTGCAATCCTGTTCCACCACATCCGCGGCACCCAGGAAATGCCCCAGGTCAAACTGCACGCCGATGGCGATAGCCTGGAAGTGATGTTCCCCAAAGGCTGGCTGGATGAAAACCAGCTGACCCAGGCGGACTTCGCCCAGGAAGCGGAATGGCTGACGCGGGTAGGTTTCAGCCTGAACCTGCGCTAAGCAAATCTAAAAGCATTCTGCAGAACAAATGTGGGAGCGG
>NZ_MLCT01000135.1:0-1397 GCF_001806145.1 Pseudomonas sp. BS-2016 | reverse complement strand
GCCCAGCCGATAAAACCCGGATGGGTATGGCCCAGCGCCCTGAGTGGCGACACCGATGGGGGCCATCTTGGGAAACGAGTCGCCGGTCCAGTACACCCGCGACCAAGCATCCTTAGCCAGCGGGCTTTTTGCTGCATTGACCTGCTGACCATCGCCCCAGGCAAACCAGAACCCGGCTCCGTTGTTACCGAATGGGTACCGGTAGATAGATGACGGATTGATCACGCCGCCAATCCCAAGCACGGGCAGCGGCGCGTTTTCAGCCCGCAGCGACCCCTTGCGCAGGTTTACGTTGCGGGCCGCCTGGGCGTTGGTCGGCTGCAAAAGACGCGGAGTCAGTGCTGGCAGCTCGCCCTTGAAAGACGTGATCGCAATCGATGTCATGGAAACCTCGGTGTTTTCATCCTTATGCTGCCGGACTGGTGACCGGCGAGCGCCTCAGATCGGGCATTGGTGCAAAGGGCATAGAACGCTGCCTGATCCATCAGGGCGCGCTGCATGTCGGACCAGGGTTTCTCGGGCATCTTGCGCAGCCAGTACTGGGCGCCGAGCATCAACGCCTCACAGTAACGGTCCAGGAGCCAGTCCGGCGGCACCGCCACATTGGAGCCAAACGTGGGCCGCACGACCACATCAGCGGTCAGTCCCGAAGGGCCACTGGTGACAACGACCGTGTCCGGCGAAGGCTGGAACACTTGGCAATATGCAGGCCGACCATCCTGATACAGCGCCTGGATGCGGATCGGCTCAAGGCCTGGCCCGACGGTGATCTGCTGCTCACCATCGGACAGCTGGATTCTGACTTTCCAAGCCGGCACCTCTGTGCACAGCTCGCGCAGCGCCCAGGCCACACCGTCACGAATAGAGGCGATCACCACCCCCGGCACGTTTGGCAGGATCTGGTCGACCAGCTGGCTCACGTTCATTGCTGCGGTACCTGTTGCTGGGATGTGGCGGCGACTGGCAGAGGGCCAAGCATGCGATCCGTCTGCACCTTCATGCCCAGGGCAGCCTGGAACATCTGGAAGTGCATCGTTGCGCGGTTGAGGTTGGCCGCGTGTTCGGCGTCTTTCGCGTAGGCCCTGGAAAGGATGTAATCCACCAGCACCGGCGCAAACGAGTCATCCAGGCGGATCTTTTCAGCGGCGGAGTCGGTGGCCATCTCCTCGGCGTGCGGGTCTGGCACCGACGAGTAGATGATCTCCAGCTTGCTGGTGGCCATCGCCGGCGGGTAGACATAAAACTGGCGCGGCGCCGCCTCGTCGAAGATGTACTGCTCGATCTCCTCGACCTGCTGCTCGGCGTGCCACCGGCGCCTGGTTGAGTCGATAGCGCCTCGGGTCGTGAGAATCACACTCAGCCCACCGCCCGCGGGGGTGATGTTGCGCACCACCTCC
>NZ_MLCT01000134.1:0-1921 GCF_001806145.1 Pseudomonas sp. BS-2016 | reverse complement strand
GCAAAATCCAAAAGGTGAACTTCCAGGTGGGCCTTGCCATCACCTGCAACCGTGGGTCTGACGCCTATATTGGCGACTCCCGGCCACGATTGGCCATCGATGTCGACACTTACCAGGTAAACCCCGGTCAGCGGCACACGACGGCGCTTGAGTTGCACGTTTGCGGTTGGCGTGCCCAATTGGCGCGCCAGCTTCTGGCCGTGCAATACCCGTCCGGCAATGCGGAACGGGCGGCCGAGCAAACGCTCGGCCAGGTCGAAGTCGGCGGCGGCTAGGGCGTTACGCACCTGGGTGCTGCTCACGCGCAGGCCGTCCAGTTCGACGGTTTGCGCGGCCTCGACAGTGAAACCCTGATTCACACCGGCATGTTGCAGGAAATCGAAATCCCCGACCCGGTCACAACCGAAATGGAAGTCGTCGCCGACCTCCAGGTGCTGCACACCCAAGCCGTCCACCAGGATGCGGTCGACGAACTCGGCGGCGCTGAGGCTGCGCAAACGCTGGTTGAATGCCAGGCAGAGGACACGGTCCACGCCCTCCTCCGCCAACAGCTGCAACTTGTCCCGCAAGCGCGCCAAGCGTGCCGGCGCCGTTTCCGGAGTAAAGAACTCCCGCGGTTGTGGCTCAAAAATCACCACGCAGCTGGGCACGCCCAACTCGACCGCACGCTCGCGCAGCCGAGCCAGGATAGCCTGGTGGCCACGGTGAACACCGTCAAAGTTGCCAATAGTGGCGACGCAGCCCCGATGCTCGGGGCGCAGGTTGTGGAGACCTCGAACCAGCTGCATAACGCGCTTCTTGCTCATAAAGTGGTCGATTATAACCACACCCAGCCCCGGACGACAGGCAACAGCGCAGGCCAAATGGATCGAATCGATAAAACAACCGTTTTATCGCGGCAAACTCTCTATCCCAACGACTTGCGATTGAAATCACGCAGGCGGAAACCCTGCAACAGCAACATCCCGAAGTACACCACCACGCCCGCCACTACCAATGCGCCCAGGCGCATGAAGCGCTCCAGCATATTGCCTTGGCCCCAGGCCGGCATGATGTGCATCAGGCCAAACAGCACAACCGACATCGCTGCTACCGCCACCAGCAACTTGAGCGCAAACACCCCCCAGCCTGGCTGCGGCTGGTACATCTGTTTTTTGCGCAATTGGTAAAACAGCAGACCTGCGTTTATGCATGCCCCCGCGCTGATCGCCAAGGCCAGGCCGGCGTGGGCCAACGGGCCGATAAACACCAGGTTGAGCAGTTGCGTGACAACCAGGGTAAAAATCGCGATTTTCACCGGCGTGCGGATGTTTTGCTGGGCATAGAAGCCGGGCGCCAGCACCTTGATCACGATAATGCCGAGCAGGCCGACAGAGTAGGCGACCAACGCATGCTGGGTCATCAAGGCGTCATGGGCGTCGAACTGCCCGTATTGAAACAGCGAGACCGTCAGCGGCTCGGCGAGGATGCCCAGGGCCAGGGCGCACGGCAACACCAGCAGAAAGCACAGGCGCAGGCCCCAATCGAGTATGCGTGAGTATTCCTGGCGATCCTTGCTGGCGTATGTACGCGCCAGGGTCGGCAGCAGGATCGTGCCCAACGCCACGCCCAGCACACCGGATGGCAATTCCATCAGGCGGTCGGCGTAGTACATCCACGACACCGAGCCGGACACCAGCAACGAGGCGAACGCGGTGTTGATGATCAGGGAAATCTGACTGACCGACACCCCGAGGATCGCCGGCAGCATGTTGCGCATCACGCGCCAGACGCCGGAATCCTTGAGGTTCAAGCGCGGCAGTACAAGCATGCCGATTTTCTTCAGGTGTGGCAGTTGGTACAGCAACTGTGCCAGCCCGCCGGCCAGGACTGCCCAGCCCAGGGCCATGACGGGTGGATCGAAATACGGGGTAAGGAACAG
>NZ_MLCT01000133.1:0-1724 GCF_001806145.1 Pseudomonas sp. BS-2016 | reverse complement strand
GCCCTGGGGCGGCGAAAACCGTGCGGCGTTTTCCAACACATTGACCAGGGCCTGCTCAATCAGCGCCGCATGCACATACAACAAGGGCAGTTCCGGCGGCACATCGGTGCTCATCTGCAACGGCGCCAGCACGGCGCGCAATCGCCCAAGGGCACTGCCGACAATATCGCCGGGCGACACCCAATCGCGTGCCAGTTTCAGCGCACCGTGGCCCAGGCGTGTCATGTCCAGCAGATTCTGGATATAACGGTCGAGGCGCTCGGCCTCATCGCGAGTGCCTTCGAGCAATTCGCGGCGATCCTCCAGCGGGATGGCTTCACCCAGGGCCAGCAGGCTGTCAATGCTGCCGCGCATGGACGTCAATGGCGTGCGCAAGTCGTGGGACACCGACGCGAGCAAAGCGCTGCGCAGTTGTTCGGTTTCGCCGTGCAGGCGCGCCGATTCCAGCTCCTGCCCCAGTTGTGCCCGCGCCAGCGCCTGGGCCAGCGGTTGGCTCAACGCGGTGAGTAAGCGACGACGTTGCCCGCTCAATTCCAGGCCAGGCTTGGCACTGACACCCAGCAACCCCAAGGGCCCCTCTTCACCCGACAGCGGCCACCACCACCAACGCCCAAACGGCAAGGTGCCGGTGCCCATGCCGGCCGGCTGATCATGCTGCCAGGCCCAGTCGGCGGCGGCGCGTTCTGCTTCGGTAAGGGTCAACGAGCCACCGGTCTCGACCTTCCAGCCTCCCTGTCCATCGCGATTGACCAGGCACAGGTCGAGTTCGTTCCAACCTTGCAGATGGTGGGCGGCGGCGCTGATGACGGCTTGGCGGTCGGTGGCAGCGGTGAGCTTGCGCGACAGGTCGAGCAGTTCGCTGGTTTCTTCCTGGGTATCGCGCAACGCCTGCAACTGGCGGCGCTGGCGTGCGGCGAGGTTGCCGGTCAACGCTGCCATCAACAGGAAGAACAACAGGGTCAACACGTCTTCTTCGCGCTGGATGGCGAAGGAAAAATTCGGCGGAATAAACAGAAAATCGTAAGTCAAAAACGACAGTGCCGCACACACCAGGGACGGCCCCAGGCTGCTGCGCACCGCCACCAACAGCACGGCGGCAAGAAACACCAGCGAGATGTTCGGCAGCGCCAACGCGCTGGACACGGCCCAGGCCACTGCGGCAGCGGCGAGGGTCGCCACCACCGCCAAGGCGTAATCGAACCACACCAACCCGCGCATCTCCGGCAGGCGTGGCGGTGCAGGCATGTCATCGCTGTCGAGGACGTTGATTTCCAAGCCGCGGGCATTGCGCAACAGGCGTGCCGCCAAGCCGCCACCGAACAGGCGCCGCCGCCAGCGCATCCGTGACTGCCCCACCAGCACTAAACTGGCACGGCGTTCGGCGGCGTGCTGGATGAGGGTCTTGGCCACTTCCCCGGCGCGCAGCAACACCACTTCCCCGCCCAGCCGCTCTGCCAGTTGCTGGGCGTTTTGCAGGCGCAGGCGCGATTGCTCATCCCGCGCACGGCCGTTGTCGATGTGCACCAGGCTCCAGGGCAAATGCCGACGCTGGGCCACGCGGCAGGCATGGCGCACCAGTCGTTCGGCTTGCGCATCGCCATCCACACCGACCAACAGGCGCCCACGCACTGCCGGCGCGGCCTGACCGAGTTGGCGGTAGCCCTGGGCCAGGTCATCGTCGACGTGGGCGGCGGCAGTTTGCATGGCCAGCTCGCGCAGGGCCA
>NZ_MLCT01000132.1:0-2374 GCF_001806145.1 Pseudomonas sp. BS-2016 | reverse complement strand
CGTCGTCGTCGCCGATGACCACGAACGGCCGCAGGCCGGGCGCTTCGATCACGCGCCGCGCGACGGTGCCGGGCGTGAGCTTGGCGCTACGCACCGGCAGCATCGCTGCCTCGTCCGCGGGTGTGGCGGGAACCTGTGGCGTCGGAATGGGCGGCCGGCCCGGGACATCGGCGCGCGCCTGGAGGTTGAGGGCCTCGTAGTACGGCAGCGCCGACGTGCCACCGCGATCTTCGACCACGATCAGCGGATCGCCGGCACGCGATGCCAGCGGCAGACCTGCCAGCAGCACAAGCAGGCCCCGCAGGGCCAGATGGGATTTTGTCATGGGGAAGTCTCCTGGCGCGCGGCGAGCACCGCGGCGTTTGGATGTGCGCCCTGCACACGCGCGAGATGGCGCGACACGCTGCGCCGGTAGCGGGCGGCGGGCTCGCCGCCCGCAGGACGGTGGTAGCGGCCGATCGCGAGCAGCCAGTCTTCGCCGGACGTGTGCTGCTCGTTCAGGATTTCAGCGGCGATGGCGAGGTTTCGATACGGGTCCAGCAGGTCGCACGCGCTGGTGAAGCGATGCTTGTGGTAGCCGAGGTTGATCTGGACCAGGCCTGCATCGATGCGCGTGTGGGGCGTGGTACGCATTGCCTGTTGCAAGCCCGAGCAGGCGTCGGCGCGCGTGGCGAAGCGGCGCGACTGGCCGGCGACATTGAGGGACCACGGCCACGGCACGATGCGCCCGTTGCGTCGAACGCCGCTCTCCTGCAAGGCCACGGCGTAGAGCACGGTCGAGGGGATGCCCGCCTGCTGGGCGGCGAGCTGGTAGGCAGGTGGCGGAATCTCCTGGGCATGGACGGCGCAGGCGCACAGGCCGGTAGCGAGCACCAGTGCGCACAAGAGCTGCGAGAAGGAGGTGGCCGCTACGGCTGGCGCTGCCATTGGCCGTTCACCTCGCGCACAGCCGCGGGCAAGTCACCGGGCAGGCCCAGCGACAGCCAGCGGCCGCCGTCGTGGTTGAGGGTAATGCTGCCGCTGCGCACGCGCGCCGGGTCGATCTGCGCGCGCTTGGCCCAGTCGCGGATGCGTGCGTCGTCCTGGCGGCTGCCCACCATATACAGGTCGAACTCGGCACCCGAGGATTGCAGCCGCTGCACGAGCTGCCCACAGGCCGCGCAGCCGTCCTTGACGAACACCGCCATGCGACCGCTGCCGCGCGCGGTGCCGGTGCCCGGCCCGTCGTCGGGCAGGTTCACGCGCTGCATGCCGGGGTTCAGGCGCTGCCAGGCTTCGTCGTAGGCACGTTGGTAGGCGAGCAGCTTCTCGACGCGGCGAGCCTCGACTTGCACCTGCAGCTCTGCATAGCGCCGCCGTTCTTCGTCGGTGCGTGCCTCGATGCCTAGGGCAGACAGCGGGTCCAGGTTTGGCGAGTAGATGCCCAGCGGCCCATCCATCAGCTCGCGGTAACGCGCCCATTCCTGGGGTTGGAGCCCCCAGTTGCTTGCTACTCGGTCGTCCAGGACGCGGGCGGCCAGCGGGCGCTCCTGGCTCTGCGCATTGCGGGCTGGAGCTGTGGCTGGCTGTTGCGCCCACGCGGGCCACTGGACTGAAGCCAGTAGGAGTGCGGAAAGGATGATCGACGGCTTCATGTCGTGTGCTCCGATCAGGGAATCGCCACGCGACGGATCTGTTCGCCGGCTTGGAACACCGCAGCGCTGCCATCGATTGCCTGCAAGCGCCATGGACCGACCGCATCACCGGGCAACAGCACCTGAAGCTGGTCGGGCGTGAAGTCCCCGCTGCTCGGCGCGACGGACACACTGAGCTGGCC
Organism: Pseudomonas sp. BS-2016; assembly: GCF_001806145.1. Classification (NCBI taxonomy): domain Bacteria; kingdom Pseudomonadati; phylum Pseudomonadota; class Gammaproteobacteria; order Pseudomonadales; family Pseudomonadaceae; genus Pseudomonas; species Pseudomonas sp. BS-2016. Next base: position 558 of record NZ_MLCT01000132.1, on the reverse strand, counting down.
GGCGCGCAGTTCGGCGCCGACGATGCGGAACGGCAGTGGCGGCGGTTCAGGCTTGGCGGCGGGCTTGCTCGATGTGCGCGGCTGGGCGGGTGTTGCTGCACGCGCGGCGGTCTGACGCGTCTTGATCTGCTCGATCTCCGCGCGCAGCGCCTGAAGGTCGTCGGCTGCTGCGTAGCTGCTCAATGTCTTCTCAACTTGGGAAGCGCGTGCTTCCAGGATTTGGCGGGTGTCTTTGAGGTCCGCCGCCGTTGCGACCTGCGGACGCTGCTGGATGGTTCCGATGGTCTCGGCCAAGGCCACCGCCTGCGCTTCGAGGCGTTGCAAACGGGAGTCGAGCCGTTCCTCGTCGGCCTGGTCGCTCATCGCCTGGTAGCCGAGGGCCACGATGACGCTGAGACCGAGCAGCCAGAGCCAGAGCAGGCTTTGCGCCACCACGGCGGCAGCCGGGCGCCGCGAGGATTGGGGAGTGTTCATGGCTGGCCGCCTGGAATGGAGGGCATCAGTGGGAAGGTCTGCACCGCATCGGCGGCGGCCGGTTCAGGCATGGATTCGACGGCC
>NZ_MLCT01000131.1:0-1558 GCF_001806145.1 Pseudomonas sp. BS-2016 | reverse complement strand
GGTATAGCGGTAGCTGAACGGCTGGGCCATCAGCACCATGGCTTCATAGCACGCCGAGTCGCCGTGAGGGTGGAACTTACCCAGCACGTCACCGACGGTACGCGCCGACTTCTTGTGCTTGGAATCGGCGTCCAGGCCCAACTCACTCATGGCGTAGATGATGCGCCGTTGCACGGGCTTCAGGCCGTCGCCGATATGCGGCAAGGCACGGTCCATGATCACGTACATGGAGTAGTTGAGGTAGGCATTTTCGGTGAATTCAGCCAGCGACCGGCGTTCTACGCCATCTAAGCTGTCTGCGAGGATGTCACTCATGCGGGCCTCATCATGGGGTAAGGCGCAGCGGAACTGCCGCTGCGCTGATTCAATTCAAAAAAATCTCGACTCATGGCTGGGCACTCCAGCCGCCATCCGGAGCGGCAAAACGATAGACCATCGGACGTTTTTCACCATCGTCACGCGGGCCGAAATTGTTATCGATCCCGACCCAGGCACCGTCGGCATCCACCAACAGGGCCTCAGCCAGGCCATACGACTGTGGGTAACGTCGCTGTGGCGTCAGGGTTTCGTCGGCAAACGACCAGCACAGCTCAACCTTGGCCGTGAGCGGGTCGCGCCGGCAGATCTGAAACGCATTACGCTCCAGGGTAAACAGCTTGCCGTTGAACAGCGACAAGTCGGCAAAGTCCTTGGACACGGCCTTGGCGTTGGGGAACTGCGCCGGCTGCACTTCCTGGCCGGCCTCGCTCAACAATACACAACGACCATCGCAATCCCATACGCTCTGCCCACGCTTGATCGAGACCAGGCCACGGCGTTCACGCTCGGCAGCCAGCCAGATCTGATTGCCTTCAGGGTTTACCGCCAGGCCTTCGAACAAGGCATTAAAGTGCAGCAACATGCCACTAGCCCTGGCTTCACGCACCATGCCCGGCGCGATTTTCAACCACTCCGGCGCGCCCGTCGCGGGCACCTGCAACACCGCGGCATGGGCTTCGCTGACAATGTAACGGTTGCCTGCGGTATCACAGCTGATGCCTTCAAAGTCCAGGTCACCACCACGTATGAACGAAGCGGCCTTGGTGCGCGAACGCAAGCCCCAAGGCAGGCCGGACTCGGGCACGGGCGGCACGTCGATCTTCAGCGCTTGCGCGCTCCACGTCGGCGCACGGGTATCCAGGCGGTAAATCTGGTCGTCATCGCGGTCCGAAACCGTCCACAGCTCGTTGCCACACAACGCCAGGCCCGACAGGTTCCCACCGCGCATGCCGTCAACCGGGTGTTCCGAGACCAGCTTGAGCTCTGCCACGCTGGCTGCGGCCACCTGGGTGACCGCCAGCCCGCTCAACATCAGGATCGCCAGGGCGAAGCCTGTGCGCATCAGCCCAGAACCTCGGCCAGGTTGCCTTTGGATTCAAGCCAGGTCTTGCGGTCGCCAGCGCGTTTCTTAGCCAGCAGCATGTCCATCATTTCCGAGGTAGCGGCGAAGTCTTCCAGGGTCAACTGCACCAGGCGCCGGGTGTTCGGGTCCATGGTGGTTTCGCGCAGTTGCGGCGGG
>NZ_MLCT01000130.1:0-1768 GCF_001806145.1 Pseudomonas sp. BS-2016 | reverse complement strand
TTCTGTTCGGCGCGGGGCAGCATGAGCGGATGAGCTTTGTCGGCAATTACAGCGACGCACTCTAGCAAAAGCGCTTTGCCGGCGTCGAACTTGGCAGGGGCGGGGCGTGACGCGTTCTATATAAAAGCAAAAGCCCGATCGGCAGATCGGGCTTTTTTCTGGGCCACCACAGGCTTAGCTCTGTGCTTGATGCAGTTCTTGCAGACGGTCGGCACCGCCTTCAGCAACGCCTTCGGTGTAGGCGCGTTTGTTGGCTTGTTCAGCACCGCCTTCGACCAGACCTTTCTCTTGCAAGCGGTTGTAGCCATTTTCAGCTACGGCGCCTTTGGCGTAATCACGGTTTTCGTCTTCTTGCGAACCGCTGCGAGCCACGGTTTGGCTGGTTTGCACGGCTTGAGCTTTGTTCTGCGGGGTGGCCTGTTCGGCAGCTGGCAGGGCAAAAGCGCTGGAAGCCAGGACAGATAACAGAACGGTAGCGAGTAATTGGCGTTTCATGATGGTTGCTCCTAGGGAGGGCGATAAAGTGGGTACAGGGCTAATGTTACCCTTGATAAGTCGATATAAAAGTTCATAAACACAATGGTAATAATCAACAGAATTGATTGTTCTCGCCGGAGGCTCTAGATCGAGCCTCTCAAGCCCGCGGCTTTGCACCGATGTGGGTATTTTCGACACGAGCCTGGGTAACAATGGTGCGTCGTCGATGGGGAAAATTGTCTGGTTGATCAGGAAAATCGCTTTTTTCGGTTAAATCCGCGGTTGTGTTAAACCCCCAGGCACTTTGCCAGTCGTAGTCCTATAAGCTGTTTAAAAGGCTGTTGCCCAGCCAGTCGTATTCAGGAGTCCTGTGCAATGACGCGCACTCGTAAAATTCTCGCTTGGAGCTGCGCCAGCTTCGTTCTGTTGATTGCCATCGTGGTACTGGTGTTGGTGTTCTTCGACTGGAACCGCATCAAACCGCCCCTCAATGCCAAGGTCTCCGAAGAACTGCATCGTCCGTTCGCCATCAACGGCAACCTCGCCGTGGTGTGGCAGCGTGAGCCCGATGAAGGCGGCTGGCGCGGCTGGGTGCCGTGGCCCCATGTGATTGCCGAAGACCTGACTCTGGGTAACCCCGATTGGTCGAAACAACCGCAGATGGTCACGCTCAAGAAGGTTGAGCTGCGCATTTCGCCCCTGGCCTTGCTGGTGCAGCGTGTGGTGATCCCGCGCATCGACCTCACCGAACCCAGTGCCCAGTTGCAGCGCCTGGCTGATGGCCGCGCCAACTGGACGTTCAAGTTCGACCCCAAGGACCCCAACGCCGAACCGTCCAATTGGGTGGTGGATATTGGCGCCATCGGCTTTGACAAAGGCCATGTGACCCTTGACGATCAAAGCCTCAAGACCCAGTTGGATGTGATCATCGACCCGCTGGGCAAGCCGATTCCCTTCGGTGAAATCGTCGGCGATGCCGATGCCAAAAAAGCCCTGGAAAAAGGCTCGGCGCCCCAGGACTACGCGTTCGGCCTCAAGGTCAAAGGCCAGTACCACGGCCAGAAACTCGCGGGCACTGGCAAGATCGGTGGCTTGCTGGCCTTGCAGGACGCGGCCAAGCCGTTCCCGCTGCAAGCCCAAGTCAAGATCGCGGACACCAGCATCGCCCTGGCCGGCACCCTGACCGACCCGCTGAACCTCGGTGCCCTGGACCTGCGCCTGAAACTGTCGGGCAGCAGCCTGGGCAACCTGTATCCGCTGACCGGCGTGACCCTGCCGGATTCGCCGGCCT